>CAJUBG010000014.1 GCA_910584575.1 uncultured Dorea sp. | reverse complement strand
TATATAGGGAGGAGGCGCTGGCTGAGCCTGGGGCTTTTGCCCTTCCGACCAGATATCGGTTCGCTGTGGCTGCTAAGAAGGCCATAGATTATATAGAAGCGGGATGCTTTAAAGAAAGCCTCCCTTTTCTGAAAGAAGCAGGAATGATTAGTCCGCAGATGTGTGTAGCAGTAGGTCAATTACTGAGGAGGCTGGAGGAAAATTTAGAAGCCAAGAGTAAGAAGTTGCCAGAGGAATTTACCGTGCTTGGAGGGCAGGTGAAGCAGGTTTTAAGAGGCTTGATAGAAGGGAAACAGTGGAATGAGGCATATGGGGTGATGGAACAGTTATTGCCGCTTTTGCCGGATGATTTGGAGGTGCTGCGGATGAAGCAGGAGATTTTGAAAGCCATTTCAGAATAAAACATAAAATAAAGGGGATTCCTTCTATAATAAAAAGGAATCCCCTTTGTTATATTGTCAGCATATCAATTCAACATTCTTAATACTTTGCCATATCATCTACAAAAGCACCGCTGCTTACCGGAGCCTTCGGAGTCGGTGCAGGTACCACCACGGTTTCTGAAACCGGCTCTGGAATTGGAGTTGGAACAGCAACCGGAACCGGCTCCGGATCCGGAGTTCTTGCTACAACCGGTGTCATAGGTCCTGCCATCTTTTTCAACCGGAAACGTCCTACTAAGCTCTTAAGCAGACTGGACTGGCTGTAAAGTTCTTCACTGGCCGCTGCACTCTCCTGAGCAGTAGCGGAGTTCGTCTGGATAACGGAAGAAATCTGGTCGATACCAAGTGTAACTTGCTGGATTCCTTCTGCCTGCATATCGGATGCCTCTGTGATAGCAGCCATATTCTCGGAAATCTTCTGTGCACTTGATACAACCTTCAACAGTGATTCCTGTGTATCTGCTGCGATCTGATTTCCTTCTGAAACAGCGGTAAGAGAATTGCTGATCAGTGCGGTTGTATCCTTTGCAGCCTCCTGGCTCTTGGAAGCAAGGCTTCTTACTTCGTCTGCAACTACGGCAAATCCCTTGCCTGCCTCTCCTGCACGGGCAGCCTCAACAGCAGCGTTAAGTGCAAGGATATTGGTCTGGAATGCGATATCTTCAATCGTCTTGATAATCTTTTCAATCTCACTGGAACATTCATTGATTCTGGTCATAGCAGTCATCATGGATTCCATCATCTTGTTGCTGTTGTCAATCTCACCTACGGTCAGGCCCATAAGGTCGTTGACGTCACGGGCATTGTGTGCGGTCTTGTTGACCTTATCGGATAATTCATTAAGAGTAGCCACCAATTCTTCTACTGAGCTGGCCTGCTCTGTTGCGCCCTGGCTAAGTGCCTGAGCACCACTGGATACCTGCTCAGAGCCTTCGGCAACCTGGTCAGATGCCTGATGAAGCTGGCTCATGGCATCGTTCAGGGACTCAATAATCTTGCCGCAGGAAAGCTTGAGAGACTGGAAATCTCCAAGGTAGTCCATATCCATCTCTACGGAGAGGTCTCCGTCTGCAAGGGAACCAAGCCTCTGGCTGATATGTTCAATGTAACTAGACAACGTCTTTAATAAGAAACGCAGGTTTTCAGCAAGTCCGCCCAATTCATCGTTAGATTCATATGTAACTTTTGCATGCATATTACCTTTTGCCATTTCTTTTACAGCGCCTTCAATCTCTACGATTGGAGTGGTAAGGCTCTTAGTCAGCCGAACTGCCAGAATACAGATTACAACAAGGCTGAAAAGAGCAACGCCTACTAGCAAAATTGTACAGGACTTCTTGGTCTGATGACCTTCCTCGTAGAATATGTCTGCGTTTGTCTCAGCTCTTTCGATAATGGCATCGATTGCTTCCTGGAATTCAATACCTGCATCGGCATATTCCCCGTTCAATACGGCAAGCGCCTGATTCCCCTGGTGTGCTTCCAGATAAGACAGAGCCTTTTCGCGGGCTGACTTTAACTTGGACGCGGCGTCCAAAGCGGCAGATACTAGTGCGTCATCCGAACCGTAAACCTGGGTCAGTTCGTCAAGGGCGTTACTCATGAGCTGTGCCAGCTCGTTGACCTGTGCCAGCAGTTCTTGCTTTTTTGCCTCATCTTCCGTGGTTAAAGCGCGGAACATATTTAATTGATTCTGGCGGGTGGAAGACTCGGCTTCCAAAGAATACCGAACCATTGGATAAGGACGGTCGTAAAAATTCTCTAATCCTTTGAGAACGCTTCCGAGTCCGAAGTTGGCTACAATGACTGAGATAATATAGAATCCCATCATAATTCCAAATGAGAGAAGAAGCTTACTCCTCACTTTTAAGTTTCTAAACACGTTTCATTCCTCCTAGTACATAATAATAATAGTAAAAATATAAAATAACGAGTAATATGCACTTTCTATTTTATAACGTTTTACTGAAAAAGTAAATATCTGTTTAAAAGTTTCCTGTCGCATTTTGTAGTAAATTTTTGTCTGTATCTGTAAAATTTTTCTACAAAATAAATAATTTTATAAAATGAAAAATCTGAATAAAATGTGTTGATTTTCCACTGTTTTTGATAAATTTCACTTTATTTGCCCCTTATTAGAGCGTATAATGACATAAAATGTAAAAAACTTGCCTCAAAAAACCTTTTCAAAGCAGAAAAAACGTGGTATAAATATAATGTAGATTGGTATAAGTATGTTTTAAGCTGAGTTATATATTATATGATATGTAAACGTACTTAGAAGCAGCATATTATAGATTCAGAGTTTTGAAAGACCAGACTGAGAATGGAGAGAGGCAATGGGAATGGATTACACAATTTATAATAATTGGTACAAGTATATGAGCAATGTTCTGAACCAGATCCAGGGAATATCTGATTATCCGTCTTATACGGGTCAGACGTCGTCTGCAAGCCAGAGCTTTGCGGATATGTATCAGACGATGCTGAGGCTGAATGGTATGCAGGAGACTCGTACGGCAGAGAATACATCTTCTATACAGACTGGAAGTACGAGTATGGATGCGATTTTTGAAGAAGCAGCTAACCTGTATGACGTACCGTTGAATCTGCTGAAGGCTATGGGGAAGGCGGAGTCTGGTTTTGATGCGAACGCAGTGTCCTCGGCAGGAGCCCAGGGGGTTATGCAGTTAATGCCTGCGACGGCCAGGTCTCTTGGAGTGGAGGATCCGTTTGATGCGAGAAGCAATATAATGGGCGGCGCCAAATATATTTCTCAGCAGCTTAAGAAGTATAATGGTAACATAGATTTGGCGTTGGCTGCATACAATGCGGGTAGCGGGAATGTTGCAAAGTATGGAGGAGTTCCGCCGTTTAAGGAGACGAGGAACTATATCCAGAGGATTAAGGGATATATGAATTCTGACTTGACGACTGGCAAGACGGTGGAGGGGAAGGTTAAGAATACCGGAACAGAAGGCTTGTTCAATTCTGGAACATATTTTATGGGGAAGGAAGCTGAGACGCAGAATAATACCACGAAAAGCGGTACATATAATCTGTCTCAGGAGAATGCCCAATATTTGGTAGAGATGATGAGACTCCAGATGATGAATCGGGCGAGCGTGATTACCCGTTCTCTCTCCGAGATGAATAATCAGAGTACGTTTTTGTAAGCATGAATAAAGCCTGAGAAATTTACCAGGATTTTCATGCCAAGTAAATGTTAATTTCTAACGAAAAGTATAGACTTTTTGTAGAATAAAGTCTATAATGGATGGGAATAGTTGTAGAATGTCAACCTGTTGGTTGGAGGGGTTATCAATTAATTAAAAAGGAAGTGACATACGATGTTTGGAAATACGATTTCAATGGCTCACAAATCGTTGGATTTCTTGTGGAAACAGCAGGAGATCATAGACTTGAATATTGCGAACGTGAATACTCCGGGGTATAAGTGTCAGTCTGTGAGCTTTGAGGAGATTTATCGGAAGCGCCTTTTGGCAGCAAGTCAGACGAAGAACAATGCGAAGGTTCGTCAGGCGATTGACGAGGCGGATTGCCTGGTATACAGCAGGGATAATTCCGGAAGATTGGATGAGAATAACGTCAATGCGGACGTTGAGAATACTAAGATGGCAAGAACCACGCTGCATTACCAGTATTTACTTCAGTCCGTGACCAATGATGTTAAGCGTTATCAGACAGCAATTAAAGCACAGTAATATGATATATGAACTGTGATGTGCGAAGAAGCGGCAATATAAAAACATTATAAATAGGTAGAGATTGTAATAAGTAATAATAGAATATGGGGTTTTGGAAAGGAATGGTATAGTATGGAAGACAGGTTCATCACACCGTTACAGCCGTTGAGGAGTATGGCTGCCGTCTCAGGCATATCAGGTCTGGGAACTGTGAACGGGGAGGCAAGGGTCACAGGCTCGGACACGATAAAGGGGCAGGAAGGGATTTCTGCGTTTAAATCTATTTTTGAGGAAGCGATTGATAATGTAAGGTCAACAGAAGACACGCTGGCAAAGCGGCAGTATCAACTGGCAACAGGGCAGATAGAAGATCCACATACGGTTGGGATCGCATCATCAGAGGCTCAGCTTGCCGTGGATATGCTTGTATCCTTGCGTACCAAGGCGTTAGAGGCTTATAATGAGATTATGCGTATCAGTCTATAGTACGATGATGTATATTGTACATGGTAGACGGATATTTTTTACTGTAAAAAATAACGATGATACATAGAGTCGGAAAGTAAGAGAGTTTTGGACAATGAAGGAAAAGTTTGGGCAGTTTAAAGAATTTGTCGGCAATTTGAGCAGAAAAGTAAAGATTATGATCATCGTCGGCGCAGTGCTGCTGATTGGCGGCGCGATAGTGATTGCAATCATTCTGAATAACCAGCCGTATACGGAATTGTTTTCCGGTCTTGGGCAGGAGGAGATGCAGCAGATTGCGCAGAGATTGACTGAGGATGGCATAGATTATAAATTTAATGGCGAATCCACGATCATGGTCAAAAAAGATACGGTGGATCAGACGAAAGCGACGCTGGTTCAGGCGGGTTATCCAAAGAGTGGATTTACATATGATACGTTTAAGGATAATGCGAGTATGCTGACCACTGATTCGGATAAGAAGACCTACAAGCTCTATGAGCTACAGGATCGTATCGGATCTACCATCCGTCTGTTTGACGGGGTGAAGGACGCCAAGGTTACGATTGCATTGGGAGAAGAAAGCAAGTATGCGCTGAATGATGAGGAGGAGAAGTCTACTGCTTCGGTTGTTGCGATTATGCAGGACGGTGGTTCTCCGACAGAGGAGCAGGTTGTTGCGATTCAGCGTCTGGTGGCAAAAAGTATTCCGGGTATGGAGCTTGAGGATGTGGCAGTCATTGATGGGAATGGAAATGACGTATCTGTGGATGCGAATGGGAATTCATCCAACAGCTCTACCACAGAAGAACTTGCCAGGATGGTGGAGAGTTCTATTTCTGCCAGCGTCATGAAGGTGCTTGGCCCAATCTATGGGCAGGAGAATGTACGCGTTACCGCACATGCTCGTTTGAATATGGAAAGGTTGATTCGTCAGCAGACGACTTACACGACTCCTGATAAGATTAACGAGGAGGATAAGTCGGGAATTATCAGCCATGAGGAGCTTTACGAGGAGCAGGCTGGAACAGGCGACGGCGCAGGCGGAGTTGCGGGAGCAGAGACGAATGCAGATACACCGGAATATAATACTAATGGGGATGCTGACGGGACGAACGCATATAGCGAGAGTGCGGTTCGGGATTATCTGGTCAATGAGCTGAAAGAGGAAGGGCAGATTGATCCGGGTGAATTGGAAGACCTTACTGTTTCTGTTGCGATTAATGGAAATGGATATGGAAGCTTAAGGGAGAATCAGATTCGTTCTTTGGTAGGAAACGCAGCGGGTATCGCGGCAGATGCCCAGGAGGAAAAGATTGCAATTGTAAGCGCGCCGTTTGATGGAATCGATACAGACGATGAATCTGAGGAGGTATCCTCCGGCGGAATTTTGGAGAGTATTCCGTTGTGGGCGATTATTGCAGCCGCAGCCTTGTTATTGCTGCTGATTATCATAATTATTGTTCTGGTAGTCAGAAGACGGAAGCAGGATGATGAGGAGATTGAGGAACTCGTAGAAGAAGATGAAGTGACAGAAGAAATTCCGGCTGTGCTTGATATGAACGAAGAACTTCTGCAGCTCCAGAACGACAGGAGTATGGAACTTAAGAAGAATGTACGGGAATTCGCAGAGCAGAATGCAGAGATTTCCGCCCAGTTATTGAAGAACTGGCTGAATGGGGGCGTTGCAGATGGAGGAGAATAAAGAAAGCAAAGATGGCAAAGAGACTAAGGAAACCAGAGAGAGTAAGCTGACGCCTGAGCAGAAAGCAGCGGCTGTTGTCGTTTCTCTTGGCGCCGATAAAGCGTCAAAGATCTATAAGCATCTGAGTGAGAGTGATATTGAGAGGCTCACGATTGAGGTGGCGAAGTTAGGCCATATCAGTCCGGATGAGATGGAGCTTGTTCTGGATGAGTTTTATAAGACCTGTCTTACACAGAAGGTCGTGACCGACGGCGGTATGGAGTATGCGCGTGCGGTACTGGAGAAGGCGTTTGGGGAGAGTACGGCGCAATCGCTGTTGGATAAGTTGTCGAAATCTCTGAAGATACGGCCCTTTGATTTTATACGCAAGAGCAATGTGAAGAATCTGATTTCATTTTTACAGCATGAAAGACCGCAGACTATCGCATTGGTTCTGTCTTATGCGGATTCAGACCAGGCGTCTATGGTTATCAGTGAACTCCCGAAGGAGAAGCGGATTAAGGTCGTGGAAGCCATTGCAAGGATGGAGAGCGCGTCTCCGGAGGCCATTAAGGTTGTGGAGGATTCGCTTAAAAAGAGATTTGACAGTATTCTTACAACTGATGTTACAACGATTGGTGGTATCGATTACATAGCAGACGTTATGAATCATATGGACAGAGCAAACGAGAAGTACATTTTCGACGAATTGGGCAAGAACGACGAAGAACTGGCGGAGACCATCCGAAAGAAGATGTTCGTATTCGAGGATATTGTGTCCATGGACAACAGATCAATTCAGAGATTCATCCGCGAGTGCGATGTCAAGGATATCGTATACGCACTCAAGGGTTCAGACGAGAAGATCAAAGAGCTGGTATTCTCCAATGTATCTTCACGTATGGCTGAGAGTATCCAGTCCGACCTTGAGATTACGGTTAATGTACGTCTGAGAGACGTGGAGGAAGCACAGCAGAGAATCGTCGGCGTAATCAGGAGACTGGAGGAAGCCGGAGAGTTGATTATTGTTAAGAGTGGAAAGGATGAAATCATTGCCTAGGATTGTAAAAGAACCGGAGAAGAAGCAGGATGTTAAGCCGTATGACTTCTTCGCCGGCTTCAAGCTCATTGAAGAACCGAAAGAGGAAGATGAAGACTCGGAAGGCGATGCAGGGGAAGATGAAGAAGAAAATGTCTCGGTAGAGGAGATCCTGGAGGAAGCGAGAGCGCAGGCCAGGCAGATTATCAACGACGCCCGGTCCCAGGCGGAGTACCTGCGGGACCAGGGATATCGGGAAGGACAGGAGACAGGGCATCAGGATGGCACGCGGGAAGCATATGACGAGCAGCGCAGGATTTTGGATGCTGAGATACATGAGCTTCAGAATAATATATCTGAGGTAATCCGAAGCGTTTCGGTAGAGAAAGAAAAGCTGCTTGAACAGTACGTGGATGATTTGAAGCGGATTTCCCTTACGGTGGCGGAGAAGGTGATTCAGACCAGTTTGCAGTCCAGCGGAGATATTGTGAAGCGTATGATTCTTGCGGCTACCGATAAGATTACGAAAAAACAGTGGGCGAAGATCTACATTACAAAGTGTGATACAGCTATTTCCATGGATGTAGACACGGAGTTCCTGGATAAACTGTCGAAACTGTCCGAGAATATCAAGATTGTCACTATGGACAATGGGGAGGACGGGACCTGTATTATAGAGCTGCCGGATGAGATTATTGACGCGAGCGTTGGTACGCAGTTAGAGAACATCAAAGACATACTGAACAATGTCAGAGTGTAACCAAGGAGAGAGAGTATGTTTTCAAAATTGCCGGAACTAATACAGAAAGCAGAGACAATTAGCTACATAGGAAAGATAGAGAATGTCATTGGAATGGCCATGGAATCTTCCGGAAACCGCGCGAGTATCGGGGATATTGCCATGATTTATAATGAAGAAAAGCACAGGCAGATTCCAGTGGAGGTTGTGGGTTTCCGCGGAGACAAGATGCAGCTCATGGCATATGAGAACTTAAATGGCGTGGCTGCCGGCAGTTTTGTGAGAAATACCCGGAAGCGTTTGAAGATTCCGGTAGGTGAGTTTTTAAGAGGAAGGATCATAGATGCCACGGGGAATCCCATGGATGATTTAGGACCGCTTCCTTCTTCGCGTTATTATTATGTAGAGAATACTTATATTAACCCACTGGCAAGGCCGCCGATTACAGACCCGTTGGAGTTTGGCGTGAAAGCCATTGACGGACTGAACACGGTTGGCAAGGGTCAGCGTATCGGTATCTTTGCAGGAAGTGGTGTCGGCAAGAGTACCTTGCTTGGAATGATTGCAAGAAATGTAAAGGCCGATATCAATGTGATTGCTCTTGTTGGAGAGCGAGGCCGTGAGGTACGCGAATTTATTGAGAAAGACCTTGGACCGGAGGGAATGAAACGCAGTGTGCTTGTGGTTGCGACTTCCGACCAGCCTGCGATGCTGCGTATGAAGTGTCCTCTTGTGGCGACAACTATTGCAGAGTATTTTAAAGACCAGGGGAAGGATGTCCTGTTGATGATGGACTCTCTTACCCGTTTTGCTATGGCACAGCGCGAGATTGGGCTTGCAACCGGAGAGCCGCCGGTTGCAAGGGGCTATACGCCTTCTATATATGCGGAGTTCCCTAAGCTTTTGGAGAGAAGCGGGAAGTTCGAGAAGGGGTCGATTACTGGAATCTATACAGTGTTGGTAGAAGGAGACGATACCAACGAACCGATTGCAGATACTGTCCGTGGTATTTTGGACGGACATATTGTACTTACAAGAAAGCTGGCGAATGAAAATCACTTTCCTGCGATAGATGTGAATGCCAGCATTTCCCGTCTAATGACGAATATTGTACCGGATGAACACCGTGAGGCTGCGGCCAAGATGCGGGATATCCTGAGTGTATATGCAAAGAATGAAGACTTGATTTCAATTGGAGCCTATAAGTCGGGGACGAATCCCAGGCTTGACGGAGCTATTTCCAAGATTGACAGAGTCAATGCTTTTTTGATGCAGAAGATTGACGAGAGTTTCCCAGGTGAGGAATCCTTAAGGATGATGAAGGAGATATTGCGATGAAGAAATTCTTTTTTTCATTGGATACGGTACTTAACTATAAGGAACAGGTGCTTGATGGGCTGAAGGCAGAGCATGCCAGGATTCTTGCGAAGGTCAGGGAATGTGAGCGCGCCATTGAGACAATGGAGGATGAGCATCGCCGTTGTACGCTGGAGTTCAGGAATAACCGAATGAGTGGTATGAAGATCTGTGATATCCATACCTATGAGAATTACCTGGAAGCGTTGGGGATTAAGATTAAGAAGAAGTATGAGGAGTTGGCGAAGCTTCAGGAGAAGGAAGAAGCCAAGCGCAATGAGGTAGTGGAGGCGAAGAAGGAGACCTCCTCCATCGACAAATTAAAGGAAAAGAAGTTCAAGGAATACGAGAAGGAAGTTCAAAAGGAAGAAGAACAGTTTATCGAGGAGTTCGTTGCCACGAAAAGGGCGATGGCGAGGATTGTGGGGTAATCCTGTCAGGGATGATGGATATTGTTCCGGACAGATTACTATAAATGTAACTGAGGCACAAAAGCAGTATTCTCTCATATATTATAGGGCGTGGCTGTAAATTAGAGTGTCAGGGGTTACACCAATATTATATAATAAGAAAGGAGGAGGAAGCCCATGGAGAAATTGAGCATGAAGACGATGGATATCGCATTTCAGGCGGCAGGAAAGGCGAAAGCGCCTAATCAGACTGGGGATGTGTCCGGAGACTATGACTTCCGGAAGATGCTTCAGAGCAAAAATGAGGATGCACAAGGGAAACAGGACAGCAAGGAAGTAACCAAGGATAAAGAACAGGATACAGCGACAGATAAGACCGAGGCATCAGGCGAGCAGAAGCAGGAAGGAGTGTCTAAGGACAAGACGGATAAGACAGACAGCAAAGAGACAGATACCAGTCAGGCAGAAGCAATGATTGCGGCGCAGATGTGCCAACGCCTCTCTTGTGGCCTCGCGGCTGTTGACCAGAAAACGGGAGAGCAGGTTGAGGTTCAGGCGGCGGAGATGACGGTTCAGGTGCAGCCTGAGACCGAAGGCGAGGAACTGATGATGCAGATGCCGGACGCCAAAGAACCGGTGGCGGTTCAGGTGCAGCCTGAGACAGAAGCTCAGCAGATGCCGGAAACAGGAAGGGTTGAGACGGTTTTGCCGAAGCAGGCTGAGACTCACCCGGAGCAGATGCAAGGGAAAACAGAGGTGAAAGCAGCGGAAGCTATGCCGGTAGTGCAGACCCAAGACACGTCTGAGACACAGCAGCAGACCCAGGACTTTTCATCGAATTTAAAAGAGGCGGTGAAAACTGAACAGCCCAAGGAAAAGGGTGAGGTGCAGTCAGAGCAGTTTGCACCTGAGCAGGCAGCGGCGGCGGTAAGACCGGAGGCGGAGAGGATAGCGCAGCCAGAGGTGGAAAAACCGGAGACGACTGCCAGAGTCTATGTAGAGCAGCCGGAGGAGATTCCGGAGAAGGTGACAGACACCCTGCTTGCGAAGCTTGTGGAGGGTGTGAAGGAGTTTGAGATTCATATCGAGCCTGCAAACCTTGGCAAGATTGCTGTAAAAGTGTTGTATGAGGGCAATCAGGCTACAATCTCGATTATCTGCTCGGAAAAGCGTGCCATGGATGCGCTCAGTCAGAACGCGCGTGAGATCGGCAATATCATTGACCGGAATCTTGGCGGGGAGACGACCATCATTGTGGAGAAGCAGGAGACAGACTACCTGAACCAGACACGGGATGAGAATGAGCAGGCAGACCAGAATGCAAAGCAGCAGAAGGAAAACAAAAATCAGAATCAGGACAGTGAGGATGCAGAACAATTTTTGCAGAAATTACGTCTGGGATTGACAGGATAAGGAGGAGATGACATGGCAGGAGTTCAAGATGTATTAAAGAGCGATGCCGCCCAATATCAGTATGATGCGACGAAGGGGTCACAGACATCGGCTGTATCCAGTAAGAGCGATATGACCATGGATGATTTCTGGAAATTGATGGCAGCGCAGCTTCAATACCAGGATCCCATGAATCCGATGAGCAACAGTGACATGATGAACCAGATGACACAGATGGCGACCATGAATGCTATGACCCAGGTGACGGATGCAGTAGCCAAGTTTGCGACAGTATCTAACAATCTGTCACAGGTAACGCTTACCACCTATTCTACCGGATTGCTTGGAAAAGAAGTAACCGTTGCGATTACGGATGACGAGGGAGAAGTGATTGGAACCAAGAAGGGGACGGTAACAGGCGTAGATTTGACAGGGGCGACGGCGGTATATATCGACGGAAAGAAGTACGAGTTGTCACAGGTAATGGGTATTGGTGATGTTCCGGTGAAGGATACAGACAAGGATAAGAATGACACTGACAAGACAGAAGGAACCGATAAGACGGATACTGACAATACGACAGGTGACAAGGATAAAGAGTAGTTGAGGGGATCACACGGGGAACAGAGATAAAGGCGGTGCAAGTGATGAGTAAGATGAACCAGATTACCAATGCCGGAGTTCTTAAGCTGCAGCATGCATCGGCGCAACTGCAGACACAGGGAATCACAGGCACTGGTGCGAATACAGCCACAAAGGTGCAGTTCGCAGACGTTTTGCAGAAAGAAGCCGACAAAGCTCAGTCCGTTCAATTCTCCAAACATGCGGTACAGAGAGTCCGAGAACGGGGAATCGAGATGACAGACGGTCTCCTTAAGGACTTGAACCAGGCAGTATCGAAAGCCAGGGAAAAAGGTGCAAGAGACGTGGTTATTATCGGCGAGAACGGGGCTTTTATAGTAAATGTTCCACACAACGTCGTAGTGACAACGATGTCAGGAACAGAGATGAGGGAAAATATATTTACAAATATTGACAGCGCGGTCTTAATGTAGCCGGACCATTTGATGGGGGTTTCGTATCTGTGTGACTTGCAGATACATAGAGGGGACTGGCGGAGAGTACCCGCAGTTCCCAGAGACAGCGCAGGATAAATAAGAAAGGGTGTATAACAAATGGTTAGATCAATGATTGCAGGAGTCGCAGGACTCAAGGCGCATCAGTCCAAACTGGACGTTATTGGTAACAATATTGCGAACGTAAATACATGGAGTTTTAAGTCCTTCAGCTACAACTTCCAGGACGGAATGTATACAAACTCAATTAACAGTACAGGCGGAAGCCAGTTAGCAGGCGCTGCCGGCGGACATAACGCATCTCAGGTAGGTTATGGGTCACAGTTGTCATCTATCTCTACGGAGTTTAACACAGGTGCGCCGGCGCCATCCTCAAACAATCTGGACTGTATGATTGACGGAACGGGCTTCTTCCTGGTAGGTAATATGGTAAACGGTGCATTTGACGATATTGAGTCCTCTGGTCTTAGCTTGTCAAGAGTGGGAATCTTTCGTGTAGATAACAATGGTTATCTGGTTGATAATCAGGGAAGTTATGTGTATGGATATGCGCCGATTGAGGGAACAGGAACGCCAGAGACACCGGCAACAGCCAGCTCGGTGACGGTGAAAGAGCTTCCCGTTGAACTAAAGGCGGGCGCGACTGCAAATGATAGTTGGACAATAACAATTGCGGGTCTTACCTTCGACACAAGTGTGAAATCAGAGAATGATTTTGAAGATGCGGTGAATGATTGGATTACGGCGGTATCAAAAGAGAAGCCCCAGATTCCTGATACCAATGGAAATATGATTGACAATCCGGCTTTGATACCACCTGGAGGCACTCTTTTAGATTTCTCGAAAGTAAATATCAGCTTAGACCGTATTGGACGGTGGCTCAATAGTGCGACAATAACGATTACTGCAAAAGAGGCAGGAGATACATTTGATACTAACATTGAGCCGCTTAGACTTGCATTGGCGGGTGCTGGAGAGGTAGTAAATCCGGATGGTTCAGGTGAAAAACTTACGACAGACAGTACCTCTGTACGGAATCAAGGTAACAATCTAGTGCCAGGTATTGCGGCAGAATATGCGGATGAATTGACTGCTATCCGTATTCCGATTAATCCGGAGGACGGACAGCGTTATGATATCCAGAGTTGGAGAATGAATGAAGACGGAACCATTATGGGAACCGACAGAAACAACCGTACCATTCCGGTTGGACAGATTGCCCTGGTTTCCGTAGAGAATCCCAACGGCCTTGAAAAGCAGGATGGTTACTATTACTCAGTAGGACCGAACTGTGGGGATGTAGAGGCAATAAAGCCCAACGGCGGTCCGGTTGGTAAAATCTTAGGCGGAAGACTTGAGATGGCCAACGTAGACCTGGCGAACGAATTCTCTAACATGATTACTACCCAGAGAGGGTTCCAGGCAAACTCAAAGATTATCACAGTAACGGATGAAATGTTACAGGAGCTTGTTAATATGAAGCGTTAGTAGCCGCCGGCAAGTAATAGATGTGATTTTGACAGCATATTCCAAGATATGGAGAAATACTTCTTTGCCATATCTTGGGATATGTTTGAAATTTATGAGGAACTATGATATGATAATGCTGACGAAATTAAATGACACAAAGATCGTATTGAATTGTGCGCATATAGAATCTGTGGAATTGATACCGGAATCAAAGATCCTTATGACAAACGGCAAGTTTTACATCGTAAAAGAGGGTGCGGAGGAGATAATCGAGAAAACAATTGAGTACAATGGTAAGATACATTGCTACCGTGAAGATAGATAGTATAGTAATTAAGGAATAGGGTGGTGAAGATAAGTGGACATAACTAGTATTTTAGGCGTGGTAATCGGAGCGGTGCTAATCGTATTCGTAGGTATCGGTCCGGCAAAACTTGGGAACTTCTGGGATCTTCCCAGTATTGCGATTGTTGTTGGAGGTACGCTTGCAGCGGGGATTGCAAGTTACCCATTCAATATGCTTCTGACTCTGCCAAGGCATACGAAGATGCTGTTTCAGGGGAAGAAGTATAACATCGGCGAGCTGGTCGATACGCTGGTGGAGATGGCTCAGCTTGCAAGACAGAACGGTCTTCTGGCGCTGGAGGAAAAGGCGAATGAGCTGGATGATATGTTTTTCAAGCAAGGTATCATGTTGATCGTGGATGCAACAGAGCCGGAGGAGGTGCGTACCCTTCTGGAGAGCGATGTGGAAGCCATGCTGACGAGACACGAGGACTGTATCGGAATTTATGAGACTTTGGATGCGAAGGCGCCTGCCTTCGGTATGATTGGTACATTGGTCGGACTTGTCAACATGCTGAAGGGTATGAATCTGGATGAAGGAGGCGCAGGGGATATCGGTCCTGCCATGGGAACAGCGCTGATCACGACATTTTATGGATGTATACTTGCCCACTTGATATTCTCACCGATTGCTAAGAAGCTGAGAGTAAGAAATGATGAAGAATTACTGTATAAGCAGATCATGATTGAGGGAATCCTGGCAATCCAGGCAGGAGATAATCCGAAGTTCCTGCGTGAGAAGCTGGTTACATTTGTATCTCAGAAGGAACGGCAGAGACTTCTCGATCCGGATGCAGTTGCAGCAAAGAGCAAGAAGGCAGAAGAATAACAGGAGGGAGCTATGAAGAAAAGGAGCAAAGGCGGCGGTGGCGGCGCCAACTGGATGGACACCTATGGAGACCTGGTAACTCTGCTGTTGTGTTTCTTCGTACTGTTATATTCTATCTCTACTCTTGACCAGACAAAATGGATCATGATTGTTAAGAGCTTTAATCCGGAGGCAGAAGAATTATCCCAGATTGCGGATGAGACTGACCCAGGTGCGCCCAACGATATGTCAGGCGCGGTGGAGGCAGAAGCATTTGACGACTTATATGAAAGCCTGAAAGCCGCAGTAGATGAAGCTAATATGAATAGTGAAGTAGAGCTGTTTAAAGGGGACGGTTATACTTTTATCACATTTCAGGATAACGTATTCTTTGACGGGGATAGTTCCGTGATCAAACAAGAAGGAATGGATGTGTTGGCGCAGTTTGCGTCGATTCTCTCAGGAGTCAAGGACTCTGTAAAAGAGATTCAAGTGTTGGGGCATACGACGCAGGCAGACCCAGTAATTCCGAACAATCCGGAGAACGACAGAGTTCTTTCTTCGGAAAGGGCGGCAAGGGTTGCGGCATTCATCCAACAGCGCACGGAGGTGACGCCGGATAAGATAGTTCCGATTGGGTACGGACAGTTCCGGCCTGTTGCGCCTTTTGATACGCCGGAGAATCGGGCAAAAAACCGGAGAGTCGAGTTACTGATCACGAAATCTGATGCGGTAGAGCATACTTTGGAAGAATATTATCAGATGATGAACAGAACAACCGAGTAAAGTAAGGAAAGTGGGAGTTTAGGATGGCAGATGTATTATCGCAAAGTCAGATAGACGCATTGCTGAATTCCATGCAGAATTCCGGTGCGGATGAGGTGGTAGAGGAAAAGAAGGAGGTCGTGAAGGAGAAGGAGTATAAGAAGTATGACTTCTTCAGTCCGAAGAAGTATACGAAGGATAAGCTGAAGATGCTCAGCAGTATCTACGACAACTACTCCAGGATTGCTGCTTCACAAATCAACGGTCTGTTTCGGGCTGCCAGCGAAGTTGAAGTTATGGGGGTTGAGGAGCAGCGGTATTATGAATTTGGGAATGCGTTGAATGAGTCAGACGTGCTCACAATCGCTAATATCGACCTGCCCGACAGGTCCAGCAATCCTCCGATGCTGATGCATATCAGTCCAATGCTTATGGCGTCGATGATTGACCGTATGCTCGGAGGGACAGGAATGGATATGTCAGTGGATATGTCCTATACCTACACAGATATCGAGCTGGCTCTGTATGCGAAGATTATCAAATATTTGGTTATGATTACCAGAGATGTATGGGCCGGTTATATTAATTTGGATGTTGAATTTGAGAGGGTGGAGGAGAACCCAAGTATGTTCCAGGGGATTAGTGTGGATGAGACGGTAGTAATTATCATGCTGCATATTTCCCTCGGTGGAATTGACGGAAGTATGAATATCTGTATGCCAGGTACGCTTCTGAGTAATATGTTTGAAATCATTGACAAGACGAAGCATCTGGCAAAGAAAAGCGATGCGGCGCATCTTCGGAACACCAGGGAGGATATTCTGGAGAATATCAGGGAATCCAAGATGGATATCATGGCGCAGCTTGGCGTGGCAAAGCTGAACCTGGACGATGTATACAATCTCCATGTCGGGGATGTCATCGACCTGAACAAGCCGCAGGATTCGTTGATTTCCCTTTATATCGCAGGCCAGCCGTGGTTCAACGGCCAGCTTGGAGTACATAACAAGAATGTTGCAGTCAAGATTGAGGATCGTCTGATTGAGCCGAATAAGCTGCTTGAGGAGGCAGGAGAAGACGTGGCAGTATAACTACCAGATAAATCCAAGGAATTATCTGAGTAAATAAATTATAATGATAACAATAACATTAACAAAAGTGAGGTAGAAGAAATGGCAAAGATTTTATTAGTGGATGATGCGGCGTTTATGAGAATGATGTTGAAGAACACGCTGTCACAGGCAGGGTATACGGATTTGATTGAGGCGGAGGATGGAGTGAAGGCTGTCGAGGCTTATACTGCTGAAAAGCCGGATCTTGTGTTCATGGATATTACCATGCCAAATAAGGATGGTCTTGAGACATTGAAGGAGATCAAGGCGATGGATCCAGGCGCGACAGTCGTTATGTGTTCCGCAATGGGACAGGAGACAATGGTTATGGATTCCATCAAGTCTGGAGCAAAGGATTTTATTGTAAAGCCATTTAAGCCGGAGCGTGTATTATCAACGGTGAAGAAGATCCTTGGCTAGTTTAAGGAGGTTAGTATGTCTTTTTTGAGTTCATTTGATATAAGTGCATCAGGGATGACGGCAGAGAGGCAGCGGCTTGATATAGCGGCTGAGAACATTTCCAATGCCGAGACAACCAGGACTGCCAGCGGGGGAACTTACCGCCGGAAGATGGTTGTCCTTCAGGAGGTTCCGGCGACCTCTTTCCGTACCAGATTCAACAGCCTCCTGAACCGGACTGCGTCCAAGGGCGGAGTCAAGGTAACGGAGATCGTGGAAGACCAGAGAGACCTGAACCCTGTTTATAATCCGGATCACCCGGATGCGAATGAGGAAGGCTATGTTATGATGCCGAACGTAGATCTTGTAAAAGAGACAATAGACGGAATGTCTGCAACGAGAGCCTATGAGGCAAATATTACGGCCTTTAATGCCATGAAGCTGATGGCGCAGAAAGCGTTGGATATCGGCAAATAGAAAAAGGGGTGATTTTCCCGGAAGGAGAGAAGGGTTAGTATGAATTCAGAGTGCTTTAGTAAACTGGAAATAGATGCGATAGGCGAGATACTCAATATCAGCCTTGGCGCGTCAGCGACAGCGGTTTCCACGATGCTGAGTGCAAGGGTAGATATAACGACACCTATTGTCAACGTCGTGAACAAAGAAGAATTCGAATTAGACAGGGTTGATCCGGCAGTCTGTGTGGAGATTACTTATGTTGCTGGTCTGGAAGGCCAGAATGTTATGCTCCTTAAGAGGCATGATATTAAAGTAATCGTCGAGATGGCCATGGGGATGGAGATTGCTGATGAAGATTTTGAGTTAGATGAGATTAACATCAGCGCGGTCTGCGAGGTCATGAACCAGATGATGGGGGCGTCAGCGACAGCGTTGTCTGAATTCTTGGGAAGAGTAGTAGATATCTCCACACCTATTTCTTTTGAGGTGGAGAATGAGCAGCAGTTTATTGATAAATATTTTGTAGATGAAGAACCGAAGGTCTTAATCGGATTCACGCTGAAGATTGCAGATAAGTTGGAGAGTGAATTCTTTAATGTAATGCCAATCGCATTGGCGAAGGGTCTGGTCGAAGGCTTCCTGCCGCCGGAGGATATTGTTCCTTATGTTCCGGGTGGACAGGAAAGCGCACCGCAGGCAGAAGCACCAGCACCTGAGCCGGCGCCAGAACCGGCACCGGCAGTAAGCGAACCGGCAGCAGAGGCTTCAGGCGGTAAGATGTCCCAGGAGGAGATTGAACGCATGCTTGCAGGTATGATGGGCGGAGATCCGGAACCTGAGCCAGCGCCAGCACCCGTGCCTGAGCCAACTCCGGCGCCAGCACCTGAGTCAGCGCCAGCACCCGTGCCGGAACCAACTCCAGCGCCGGCACCAGCACCGACTCCGGTAGCAGACCCGATGGCAGGCGCGGCAGCACAGCCAACAATGATGCCGATGATGCAGGGAGCAGCACAGCCGATGGTAAGTCCGGATGTCTCAATGATGCAGATGCAGATGATGCAGCAGATGATGCAGCAGATGCAGCAGATGCAGCAGCAGATGCAGGAGCAGAACAGTGCGCCTAAGCCAGTGGCAGCGCCGCCTGAGCCGAAGATGATTCATGTGCAGCCCCCGATGCAGCCGAGCCTGAAGGCAGATACCGGAATTGTACTTGAGGGTGAGCAGGAAGAAAACATGGAACTGATCATGAGCGTACCTCTGGAGGTGTCTGTTGAGATCGGCAGGACAAAGAAGCTGGTGAAGGATATTCTTGACTTTACCAAAGGTTCCCTGGTGGTTCTGGACAAACTGGCGGGCGAGCAGGTAGACCTGTATGTCAACGGCCAGTGTATTGCAAAGGGTGATGTTGTAGTTGTGGAAGACAACTTTGGAATAAGAATTACAGAGATCATGAAAGTGAATCTGATTGCGTTAGAGCAGCATTAAAAGAGTAAGGAAGGAAAGATATGTGGAGAGTGATTGCCACCTTTGTTGCGGTAATAGTGATTATATATCTGAGTTATCTGGCCAGCAAGTACATAGGTAAGGGGCTGGGCAGAAGCGGCAGTTCCCGTTATATGCGCCTGATCGACCAGATCACGCTTGGCCAGGACAGACACGTTGCAATTATGCAGGTGGGCGGAAAATATCTGCTCGTTGGTGTCACGTCAGGCCAGGTCAGTCTCCTGTCCGAAGTATCGGATGAAGATCTGTTTCCCTTAGAGCCGAATGAAGAAGAAGGCTCAGGGAAAATACCGGATTTTAAGACGATGATGGATAAACTGGGTGACATAACGAAAAGAGGAGGTAGAAATTAGTGTACGATTCATTAATTAATGTGAATGGCAATCAGGTTCCTACACTGGATATTCTGTTGATGCTGACAGTCATATCACTTCTGCCCTCTCTTTTAATCATGGTGACGTCTTTTGTTAGAACAGTGATCATTCTCTCTTTTTTGAGAAATGCAATGGGTGTCCAACAGACACCGCCTAATATGGTATTAGTTGGGATTGCAATATTTTTGACTCTGTTTATCATGGATCCTGTCATTAAACAGATCAATACAGAAGCTTATACGCCATATAAGAACCAGGAGATTACGCAGGAGGAGGCTATTGCCAGGGCGCAGGTTCCGCTTAAGGAGTTCATGCTGACGAATACAGAAAAGAGTTCACTTCAGTTGTTCGTGGATATGTCCGATGCGGAGGAAGTGGAGAACGAAGTAGATCTTCCTATGACAGTCGTGATTCCGGCCTTTATGACGAGTGAGCTGAAACGAGGGTTTACCGCAGGATTTCTGTTATACATTCCATTTCTTCTGATCGATATTGTAGTTTCATCTACCCTTATGTCTATGGGTATGATGATGCTGCCTCCGGCGATGATCTCAATGCCGTTCAAATTGCTGTTATTCGTAACTGTAAATGGATGGGAACTTCTGTTTTCCACGATTGTCAATAGTTTCCGATGACGGGAAGGGGTATATAGATGACAAATGGAGAAGTGGCGGATCTGATGTATGAGGTATTCATACTGATCATCCAACTGGCAGGTCCGCTTCTGGTAATCAGTATGTTGGTAGGTATCCTGATCTCCATCATACAGGCAGCGACGCAGATTCATGAACAGACGATTACGTTTGTGCCGAAATTATTGGTAATTGGTGTCATACTTGTATTTTCCGGTAGTTCTATGTTGGAGACATTACAGGATTTTACTACGAAGATCTTCCGGCTGATACAAGGCTGATGCGAGGAGTGATGACATGTCGATAGATAATACCGCACAGCTTACCTTGTTTTCGCTGATTATGATGCGGATGTCAGGGTTTATCTTAATGAATCCGATATTGGGAAGAAATAATATACCAATCAGAGTTAAGGGAGGATTTATTTTTATCCTGACGATGATGGTATATTCAGCCTCCATGGAGGAGGCGGTAGAGATTGCGAGTACGATTGAGTTTGGATTCCTTCTGATTAAAGAATTTGCGGCAGGATATGTGATAGGATATGTCATGCACTTGTTTTTTTTTATTGTTAGTTTTGCAGGCTATATCATTGACTATCAGATTGGTTTGTCTATGGCTACGGTGTATGACCCGCAGAGTAACGCCCAGATGCCCATAACAGGTAGTGTGTACCAGGCGTGGCTCATCATGCTTTTTTTCGCGGTTGACGGCCACCTGGCGCTGATGAAGATTCTGCTGACTTCGGCTGAGATTGTGCCATATGGTGGAATTGTACTTACCCAGGGGCTTGCGTTGAAAATAATTGATATCTTCCTGGAATGTGTGGGCATGGGAGTAAGACTTTCGATACCTATGATTGCCGCAGAATTCCTTGTGGAGATGGGAGTTGGAATCCTAAATAAAGTCGTGCCGCAGATTAGTATATTTGTGATTAATATTCAGATGAAATTAATTGTTGGTCTGGGCCTTTTGGCGCTTCTGTATGCGCCGGCAGGTGAATTCATCGAAAAGATTATGACAACGATGATGAAGACGGTCCAGGGAATACTGACATTCTTATAAAGGAAGTGAACACCTTTGGCGTCAGATGAAAAAACCGAAAAAGCCACACCTAAGAAGCGAAACGACCAACGTAAGGAAGGTAATGTTCCTGTCAGTAAGGACGTTATTGCGGTTGTTTCGCTTGTAGGGTGTTTCTATTGTATAAAGTTATTTTTTCCAATGATTTACCGCAGACTTCGAGAGAGTTTAATCTTTCAGGTATCTTCGGTTGCAGATATTAATGAGCTTTCCCTCGGCAATCTGCAGCTTGTAGGCATGAAAGCGGTGGAAACGCTAGTATGGTGCATTTTCCCAATTGGAATAATCAGTCTGGCTATCGGTGTACTAACCACCGGAGTACAGACACGGTTCCTTTTTACTAAAAAACCGTTAAAGTTTAAACTTAGCAAACTTAATCCGCTTAAGGGGATTAAGAATCTGTTTTCTACAAGACAGCTTGTGGAAGTATTAAAGTCAATTCTGAAGATTATTGTTCTGGCAGTAGTTATATATGGGATTCTTAAAGATCAGCTTATAGTGATTGCTCAGATGATGGATATAAATCCTATTGCTGCTGCTACATATGTACTGAATGAGATTATAAGTATGGTCTTAAGAATTGGAATGATCTTTGCTGCTATTGCAGGGTTCGATTTCTTCTTTCAGCGATGGAAGTATGAAAAAGACATTAAGATGTCAAAAGAGGAAGTTAAGGAAGAATACAAACAGATGGAAGGAGACCCGAAGGTTAAGGGCAAGATCAAGAGTCTCCAGCAGAGCATGGCAAGAAGCAGGATGATGCAGGCGGTTCCGGATGCAGACGTTATTATACGAAACCCTACGCATTTTGCGGTTGCACTTCGATATGATATAGACCATGACAATGCCCCTGTGGTTGTTGCGAAAGGTCAGGATTACATTGCCCTTAAGATTGTTGAGATTGCGGAGAACAGCAATGTTACTGTGATTGAAAATAAGCCTCTTGCGAGAGGCATCTACGCTTCGACTCCGCTTGGAGGGCAGATTCCGGCAGAGTATTACGGAGTGGTAGCGGAGATACTGGTTGAGGTATTCCGAATGAATAAAAAGTTGGTGTAGAGGATGAAAAATATATTAAATAATGCGGTGTCATTGATTGTAGTCATGATTGTACTGCTGTTGATTATACCGTTAAGTCCGTTTCTATTGGACGTTATGATTATTTTGAATATTGCGGTATCGCTGATTATCCTTTTAATCAGTATGAATATCAAAGAGGCGTTAGAGTTCTCAATCTTTCCGTCTCTGCTTCTTATCACAACCTTATACCGTATCGGAATCAATATATCTTCCACAAGAAGTATCCTCAGTAATTCAGGTACGGCGGGACAGGTAATCCAGTCCATGGGTGACTTTGTTCTCCAGGGAAATGTAGTTGTCGGAGTTGTTATCTTCCTGATTATCGTATTGGTACAGTTCCTTGTTATCACCAAGGGTGCAGAACGTGTAGCTGAGGTAGCGGCAAGATTCACGTTGGACGCTATGCCTGGTAAGCAGATGGCAATCGACGCTGACTTAGGCAGCGGACTGATTACAGAGGATGAGGCAAAGGAACGGCGTTACAAGATTCAGAAGGAAGCGGACTTCTACGGCTCTATGGATGGTGCTACGAAGATCGTTAAGGGAGATGCTACCATGTCCCTGATCATCACGGCAGTCAATTTCCTGGGCGGCTGTATCATTGGTATGGTACAGGGCGGCATGGGCTTTACGGAAGTACTTCAGGTGTATTCTATCGCGACCATCGGTGACGGTTTGGTATCCCAGATACCGGCGCTTTTGATTTCCACGGCGACGGGTATGATTGTAACCCGTGCGGTTGCGGAAGACAGCCTGAATATCGACGTGACGAAACAGTTCTCTGCACAGCCAACGTCAATCATGATCGCGGGCGGTGTTCTTGCGATTCTGATTGCGGTTCCGGGGATGCCGAAGCTTCAGCTTGCTGTCATAGCCCTTATAATGATGCTCGGCGGTTTTTATCTTCTTCGCCGTATGCAGTCGTTTGCAGCGGTTCCGGAACAGGGGCCGATGGCAATGGGCGGTCCGGGTGTGCCGGAGGCAGACCCGATGCAGATGATGGAGGACGAGGAGAATTTCAAAGATATCAACAGCGTATATTCGCTGATTTCAGTAGAGCCTATCGAGATGGAGTTTGGATATAGCCTGATTCCTCTGGTAGACGAGGCAAGCGGCGGAAGGATGATAGATCGTATCGTAATCTTCCGGCGCCAGTATGCACAGGAGATGGGACTTGTCATCCCATCCATCAGGCTGCGTGACAGCTCCAGCCTGAACACGAATCAGTATGTCATTAAGATTAAGGGAGAGGAAGTTGCCAAGGGAGAGATTCTGGTAGACTACTACCTCGCCTTAGAGCCGCCGAATCTTGAGAAGGAGATCGATGGAATAGATACCATTGAGCCTGCATATGGTATTCCTAGCAAATGGATTACCGTGGATAAGAAAGAGATGGCTGAGATCTATGGATATACGGTTATCGACCCGCTATCAGTTATGCTGACACATTTGTCAGAGACAGTGAAGAAGCACGCTCATGAGCTGCTGAACCGTCAGGAGGTTGTACGCCTGATCGAGAATATGAAGAAGCAGTCTCCTGAGCTTGTAGATGAATTGATTCCAAACCTGATTTCATACGGCAACTTCCAGAAGATTCTGACGAATCTGCTGAAAGAGGGTATTCCGATTAAGGATATGGAGACGATCATGGAGACAATCGTAGATTCCTCCATGACGGTGCGGGATTTGGATTCCATCACAGAAAATATCCGTGTTGCTCTGAAACGTACCATTACCAGAAGATTCTGTGAGGGCAACAGTATGAGAGTTGTGACGCTGGACGCAGAGCTGGAGAAGAACATCATTACCAGCCTGACAAACGGAGAGCACGGCGTATACCTGGCGTTAAGTCCGGATGTAATGCAGAATGTGATTACACAGATGTCAGAGGAAGTGAAGAAGTTCCAGGAGCTTGGTCAGTCGCCGATTATTCTGACCAGCCAGGTGGTAAGAATTCATGTTTACCGTCTGGTCGAGCAGTTCTTCCCGGATGTGTATGTGTTATCCTTTAATGAAATCAGCAACAACATTCAGATACAGGCAGTCGGCAATATAACGATGTAGAAGTAAATCTAACGGAGTGCAATATGAATACGCAGGAACGATATAAAGATAAGACGAATGAAGAGCTTTTAAAACTGTATAAAGAGACGGGCAGCCTGGAAGTCAAGCAGGAGATCGTCATGCGCTATATCTATCTTGTAAAGAGTATTGCGCTTCAGATGAGGGATATCTATATGAGCTTCTCGCAGGTAGATGATATCATCAGTGAAGGCGTCATTGCGATTATGTCCTCCATTGACAAGTTTGACATGGATAAGAATGTCAAATTTGAGACTTTTATTTCCAAGAGAATCAAGGGAATGATTATAGACCTTGCCAGAAAGCAGGATTGGGTGCCAAGAAGTACAAGAAAGAGCACAAGAGATATTGAAGAAGCGGTCACAACGTTATATAATAAACTTGGGTATTATCCTTCTGTGCAGGAGGTGACGGATTATCTGAACATTACCCCTGAGAAGTACCAGGAAACTATGCGCAAGGCATCGTTGTTTAACATCCTTTCGCTGGATATGGTGCTGGCGGAGGCCCAGGGGAATGAAGTCGGAGTAACGCTGCCTCAGGGGGATAAGAGTGAGCAGCCTGAGAGTAAGTTCCTCAAGAAAGAGCTTACGCAGGTTTTGGCGGAAGGGGTCGGCACGCTCAAGGAGAATGAGCAGCTTGTGATCTCGCTGTATTATATAGATGAATTGAATATGAGACAGATTGCGGACGTGCTGAATGTCAGTGAGCCGCGTGTCTCCCAGATTCATACGAATGCAATAAAGAAACTAAGGAAACACATGGAGAAATTCAACGAAGAAAAGGAGAGCAGGAATGTTTCAAGGGTATTATGATCTAACTTCTAATATGATTACACAGAACCGCAATCTGAATGTTGTCAGTAATAACATGACGAATGTATCCACTCC
Source organism: uncultured Dorea sp. (assembly GCA_910584575.1). Taxonomy (GTDB): domain Bacteria; phylum Bacillota; class Clostridia; order Lachnospirales; family Lachnospiraceae; genus Sporofaciens. The sequence goes on along the minus strand of CAJUBG010000014.1, from coordinate 37,748 downwards.
AGGATATAAGATGGACAGAATCATGCAGAGTACCTTCCGAGACGAGATGATCTATCGGTATGACAGGGACGGCAAGACTCCGGTAGGCAGGGTGTCCTGGGTGAATACCGCTGCCGAGAGGGTAACGGACTATACAGAAGGGGGTATCAGGGAGACTGGAGATGCGCTGGATGTGGGTCTGACCGGCAACGGTTTCTTCGTGATTGATACTGGCGATGGTCCGGTATATACAAGAGACGGCTCATTTAATCTGGATAACGAGGGATACCTGACGATGCCGGGAATCGGCAGAGTACAGGGGACGAACGGCGCTATCCGTCTGACAACGGACAATATTATTATCGACAAGCAGGGGAATATTTTCAGCGAGGATGGCAACCAGAACTTCGGGAGGCTGCAGATCGTGGATTTTGCAGATTACGGTCAGTTGACCAAGATCAGCGGAAGTGTGTTCAGGGCTAATGCACAGCCTCAGGCAGCGGACGCGGGAACCACGGTCACACAGAGATATTTGGAGGACTCCAATGTTTCCATGGCGGAGGAGATGACACGGATGATCAGCAGCCAGCGGATCTTGCAGAGTTCAGCGCAGCTTCTTAAGATTTATGATCAGTTGGAGGCAAAGATGGTTACAATGGGTTCCGCAACGTAACGTAAACAGAGAGGAGAGGCATATGTATACATCATTTTATACTGCGGCAAGAGGGGCAATGGAGGAACAGCGTAAGCTGGATGTGGTTGCCAACAATCTTGCGAATGTGAATAATTATGGTTATAAAGCGAAGACGCCGGTATTCTCGGATCTGATGTATTATAACCTGAATAACTATACCGGAGCCGATACCCCGCTGAAAGCGGGGACAGGAATCCTTGTAGAGCAGACTAAGACGGATTTCAGCCCCAAGGGACTGGTAACGACACAGGGAGAATTCGATTATGCAATCATTGATTCGGGATTTTTTATGACGAGAAGCCCGATTACCAATGAGATTACATATACCAGGAACGGACATTTCAGTATGTCCAAGCGTGGAGATGAGTTTTACCTTGTGAATGATAACGGTAACTTCATATTGGATCAGGACCGCAACCCGATTCGGGTTACAGATGGGGAGCTGAGTGGCAAGATTGGTGTCTTTGGGTTCAATATTATGGACGGAATGTTGAGTGTCGGCAATAATGAGTATGCGCCGTCTGTGAAGAACGGGCAGCCGTTTCTGATGCCAGGTGCAAAGGTGGTTGACCATGCATTGGAGATGTCTGGCGCAAGTGTTTCAGATGATTTTACCCGCATTATCGAGGCACAGAGAGCGTATTCATACGCATTGAAGATGGTTCAGACATCCGACGAGGTTGTGAATACGATTAATACATTAAGGTAATAGAGAGGTGGATTATGGGGATAAAAACATATGAAGAAATGAACGAACTAGAGATTGATATTTTAAAGGAAATCGGCAGTATTGGCGGCGGAAACGCCGCGACAGCCCTATCCAGCATGTTGAATGCAAAGGTGAATATGTCGCTTCCCAAAGTAGAGATTCTGGATTTTAACGAGGCGCTGGTCAACGTGGGAGACCCGGAGGAGGTGGTCGCGGCTATATTGGTTGAGATGTCGGGAGAATTAGGCGGCATCATGCTTTTCATTCTGACGAAGGAGTTTTCAGATGAGATACTGTTCAGGATGCTTGGCAAGACGAATGCGGATTTCTTTGAATTGGGGGAGATTGATTCATCTGTCCTTATGGAGATTGGTAATATAGTTATTTCGTCCTATATTACGGCGATGTCTTCTCTGGTGAATATGAGTGTAGAATTATCGGTTCCGCAGCTTGCCGTGAATATGCTTGGCGGGATTATGAGTGTGCCAATCGCTATGATGGGCCAACATTCAGATAGGATTATGATGATAACAGGCGAATTCAAAATAGACGGAAAAGCATTAAACAGTAATATGCTGCTTCTGCCTGATGTAGAGTCTTTGAATGTTCTTATGAAAAAGCTAGGAGTGGAATGATAGATGGAGAAGAAGATATCAGTTGGAATTGCTGATATGAAGATGACGAGGCAGGAGGGCACATTGATTACGTATGCTCTGGGGTCTTGCATTGGTGTTTCTTTTTATGATCCGATGATTAAGCTAGGAGCGCTTCTTCATATTATGCTTCCTGAAAAGAGTGGTGCGAAGGATGGAAACGTGTTTAAGTTCGCGGATACGGGTATCCGTGAGACGCTTCGCAAGCTTACTGCGTTTGGGGGGTCAAAATCGCGGATGGTATGCAAGATTGCGGGTGGAGCCAAGATGTTCGAGATGAAAGGCAGCGGTGGTCTTGGGAATATCGGGGAGAGAAATGCACAGAATGTAAAAAGGATTCTGATGGCTGAGGGGTTACGTGTTACCAGTGAAGATGTCGGTGCAAATTATGCGAGGACCATGCTGCTGGATGTAGCGACGGGGAATGTATATGTCCGGTCAGCAGGAAAACCGGAGAAGATGCTTTAGCTCTTATTCTGGATGAATATTGCGTCGATAAATATACATAGAATGTAAAGGAGTGAGTGTGTATGGCTAATACAGAGATTTTATTGGAATCTGGAACAAATGAAATTGAAGTTATGCAGTTTACCATATTCGGTGAGTTGTATGGAATTAATGTGGCAAAGGTGCTGGAGATCATGATGGCGGATAAAGTGAAGCCGATCCCACATTCTCACGATGCGGTTGAGGGAATCTTCAAGCCAAGGGAGACTCTTTTGACGGTTATCAATCTTCCGAAATACCTGACGGGAGAGTGTGGGGATAAGAAGGACAGGGATCTGTTTATCATCACGAATTTCAATAAGATGCACATTGCATTCCGTGTACATTCCGTGGTTGGCATCAGCAGGATTTCCTGGGAAGCTATCCAGAAGCCGGATAAGGCGCTGACGAATGGTGAGGACGGTGTTGCCACAGGTATCGCTCAGTGTGGAGATAATCTTGTCACAATTCTGGATTTTGAGAAGATTGTTGCTGAGATAGCGCCAGAGACGAGTATTCAGGTATCGGAGATCGACAAACTTGGCGACAGGATGCAGAGAGACCAGAGTATTATTCTTGCGGAGGACTCCATTCTACTGACCAAGATGATTTCAGATTCCTTGCTTCGGGCGGGGTATTCCAATCTTACGACCTTCAATAACGGACGGGAAGCATGGGAGTTCCTTGAGAGTATCAGAAGTGAGCCGGATTTCTATACAAGGGCTGCGCTGCTGATCACTGATATTGAGATGCCGGAGATGGATGGGCATCGTTTGACAAAGCTTGTAAAAGAAGATGAAAAAATGAAGAATATGCCGGTTGTAATCTTCTCATCCCTGATTAATGAGGAGATGAGAATAAAAGGCAAGCAGCTCGGAGCAGACGAGCAATTGTCAAAGCCAGAGATCGGACGTTTGGTCGAGGTCATGGATGCATTACTGGACCGGAGGGATAGTTAAATGAAGAATTGTGTTGTAAGACAGGCTATTAAGGATCTGAAGGACACTGTCATCGGATATGAGCTACTGATCCAGGAGGATGAGAGCAGCCTGTATAATTCCAGCTCAGACAATGTAGCGGCGAACACGATGGTCGCTTTCTTGTCTGAGAACTCAGAGAGGATATTCAAGGATAAAAAGACCTTTATGACGTTTACTCCGACGCTTTTGTTTCGGAATACGCCAAAGATCTTCGATAAAGATAAGGTTGTGATCCAGATTGAGGATAACATTGTTGTCCACTCTCTGGCAGCAATTTTAATCAGTAAGTATCGGGAGGATGGATATCATTTCGCAATTAATGATTTTCAGTTTACGCCCAAGTATTTCAGTATGTTGGAATATGTTGATTATATTAAGATGGATCTTTCCAATAAGCTGGAAGGGATGCAGCGGCGCTCGATTGCTAATGTAATCGATATGGCTCATGGGTTCCAGAAGCAGTTTATCGCAACGGGTGTAAACAGCAAGGAAGTGTATGATTGCGCCGTAGAGCTAGGCGTGGATTATGTGGAGGGTAATTATATTGCCGGAGCCACGACATCCAAGACCAGCAAGATGGATTTCATGCAGGGTAACCTCTACCAGCTCATTGTTGAGATTACCAAGGATGAGCCTGATGTGGAGATTTTGGAGGAGACGATTATCAGAGATGCGTCGCTTACATATGCATTGCTTAAGATGGCTAATTCTGCATATTTTGCCGTACACCATGAGACAACGTCTGTCAGGCAGGCGTTGGTACGTGTCGGCATAAGTCAGTTAAAGCAGTGGGTTTATCTGCTGAGCTTTGAGGATAAGCAGAATAAGTCGGAATCTGAAGAACTGTTGAAAGCATCTTTCATGCGTGCGAATTTTACGTCCGCGTTGGTAAAGAGACTGAAGAATTTCCCGATTAACAGCTCGGATGCTTATCTGCTTGGTATGTTCTCCATGTTAGAGTATATGATTGACGCACCGATTGCAGAGATACTCTATGAGATTCCAATTCTGGAGGAAGTGAAGGATGCGTTGATTCGCAAAGAGGGCAAAGCAGGACGCCTGTATGAACTGGTGCTCAGCTATGAGAAGGCTGACTGGGGCGTGATTAAGGAGATTTCAGAGGAATTGGGACTCAAGACGAATGAGATGGCACAGATCTATATGGAATGTGTAGAAGAAGTGAATAATATCTGGGATAATGTTGTAGGTATGAGTGAGGAAGCATAGGAGGTGAAGGCTTATGGTAGGCGGGATCTCAGCAATGAGTCCGTATATAAGCACATCTTATCAATACAGGGGTTATGGACGGACGAACAATATACAGCCTAATGCGGCGGTTCAGGGAGTCAGCAGAGTGGAAGGCAGCAATGGGGTGTCCAGAGTTCAGGGAAGCCATGATATATCAGGCTCTGCCGGAGTTCAGAGTGGTCAGAAGGCCGGCTCATTGTATGGAGTCAGGGCAAGCATAGGAGTCGGCGCAGCATTGGCGGTAAGCCGTTCTGCAAGTCCGGGAACGCCCGTAGAGCCGGTGAAGCCTGTATCGACAGTGGAGGCGGATGCCCCGCGGGGCATTGGCTATATGATTCCTTTCCTGCGGGAGGGAATGGATCCGGCTGAGTTGGCAGTACGTATGAGAATTAAGTATGTTGAACCAGACGGCAGCGGTGCTAAAGCTGGTGTGGATGCAGTTCAGAAAGCGGCGGAAGAAGGCGAGTGCCAGACCTGCAAGGAAAGAAAATATCAGGATGGCTCTGACGATGCCGGAGTTTCATACAAGACGCCGACTCGGATTGCGCCTGAACAGGCAGCGTCAGCGGTACGCGGCCATGAGATGGAGCATGTTGTGCGTGAGCGTGCGTCGGCAGCCCGTGAGGATCGCAGGGTAGTCAGCCAGTCTGTTACCATGCACACAGCAATCTGTCCGGAGTGCGGTACAGTCTATGTATCGGGAGGTACAACGAGAACTACAACCGCAGCGAATCCGCAGCCTGAGCAGCCTGAAAAGGAACAGCAGACAGATAATGGGGGATCTGTTGCTGCATAGGGGACAGAAGATCAGAATAGATATATTGTCACACTTTTTTTGATATAGCAATAATATATTATTGAGAGGTTTTAGCGAAAAACAGATATTTTTAAAGAAAAATTTCCCGAATATAGCAGGGAGTAGGTTGAAAGAAAGAGGGGATATATATCCATGCGTAAAAGTATTAAGACAATGGTTGGAATTCGGGTAGCTTTTGCATTTGCCGCCGTACTCGTGTACAGCCTGGTGGTAACATTCAATGTTTTTCTTATTAAGGACGCGGCGAATTCCAGCAGTGATGCAAGTGCGATGCTGGATACAATCGAAAAGGCGGAAACGGCACATTATAAATGGTCCAGCAGTCTGAGCAGCGCTTTGTACGCAGGGATTGAGTTCGAGGGAAGTATGGATCCTACGGCCTGCGTACTGGGAAAATGGCTCTATGGAGATCTGAACACAGACGATGCTCTTGTTATCGAGAAGCGGAACGAGATTGAGCCGCTGCATAAGGAACTCCATGAATCAGCCAGTTATGCACTTGAGCTTTTAAAGACAGACCCAGAGCAGGCACAGGCATATTATCAGAATACCATACGTCAAAATTTGGCTGTGTTGGTGGCAGATCTGGAGGAGATTGTAGAGGAGGGTGCGAAGCTGAGCGAGGAAAGCTCAGAGAGTATGTTCCGTACAATCCATGTTGTACAGATCCTGGCAGGCATCTGCTTCTTTGTAGCGCTTATTTGTCTTATAAGCCTTATTACTTATGTAATGAAAAGGGTTATCAGACCGATTATGTATATCAGTGAATGTGTCCTTCCACTTCAGGAAGGAACGCTTGAGTTGAATATGAACTATGAGTCTCAGGATGAGATCGGGCGGTTGTCAGATATTTTAGTCAATTCACTGAAGGTTATCCAAGGATATGTTGGAGACATCAACCGAATTATGGGTCAACTGGCGCAAGGCGAGTTTAATGTACACACTTCCACGCCCTTCATTGGAGATTTCAAATCAATCGAAACCTCGATTGACAGTTTTACAAATACATTATCTGCGTCTATTGGAAATATCGGCAGAGTAGAGCATCAGATATCCGGAAGTGCAGAGCAGTTATCCAGCGGGGCGCAGTCATTGGCACAGGGGGCAACCGAGCAGGCAAGTGCAGTTGAACAGCTATATGCTATGCTGGAAGAACTTTCCAAGAATGCGGCCAGAAATGTCGAGACAGCCCAGAATGCACAGGAGAATGCGCGTCTGACCGGTGAACAGGTGACAATAAGCAGTCAGCAGATGGAAGAAATGGTTTCTGCAATGAACGATATTACACAGGCGTCTCACAGGATTGGTGAGATTATTGCTACGATAGAGAATATTGCCTTCCAGACCAATATTCTGGCACTGAACGCAGCGGTAGAGGCAGCCAGGGCCGGAGATGCAGGCAAGGGCTTTGCCGTAGTTGCTGATGAAGTACGCAGCCTGGCTGCACAGTCTGACCAGGCGGCCAAGGCCACGAAGGATTTGATTGGTAACTCTGTACAGGTGACAGAGAAGGGAAGCCAGATCGTGGATGAGGTATCCAATACGCTTCAAAAGACATTGAATCTTGTAGTTGAGTCTAACAGCGCGATTGGGTCGATTGCGGAGGTAATTCAGGGAGAAGCTGAATCCATCAAGCAGGTTACAGATGGAATCGGCCAGATATCAGAGGTTGTTCAGACGAACTCGGCGAGCAGCGAGGAGTCGGCGGCTGTAAGCCAAGAGCTTTTTGCTCAGGTGACGATGCTGAAGCAGCAGACGGAGAAATTCAGACTTAAGAAATAATCGAAGGAGTGCCATTGGCACTCCTTTTTCTTACTGAATTGTAAGCTATGATTCACCAGACAGTAAGGTTAAAATGCTATGCTTCTTTTGTAATTTCATAAGAAAGGAATGGTGTAATCAGTGGAAATATTAAAAGTAGAAAACCTAAGCAAAGTATATGGAACAGGAGAAGCCCGTGTTGAAGCATTAAAGCAGGTATCCTTCTCCATGGAGAGAGGGGAGTTTGGCGCAGTCGTAGGAGTTTCCGGTTCTGGAAAAAGCACGCTTCTGAATTGTATTGGCGGTCTTGACGAGGCGGATAAGGGAAAAGTATTCTTAAGCGGAAGGGATTTATTCGCAATGGGAGAGAATGAGCGCACCATCTTCCGCAGGCAGAATATTGGATTTATCTTTCAGTCCTTTCACCTAATTCCAGAGCTTGATGTAGAGCAGAACATTATTTTCCCCCTTCTGCTGGATTACAAGAAACCAGAGCAGGAACGGGTGGACGAAATTTTGGAGGTGCTCGGCCTTGAAAACAGGCGGAGGCATCTGCCGGCGCAATTATCCGGAGGACAGCAGCAGAGGGTGGCAATCGGGCGCGCGCTCATCACTCATCCGGCGTTGGTGCTTGCCGACGAGCCTACGGGAAATCTGGATTCCCAGAGCAGCCAGGATGTAATGGACCTTCTGTGTAAGGCGTCCCGCCACTATCAGCAGACAGTTCTGATGATTACCCACAATATGAATCTGACTGCATCGGCGGACCGTGTGTTTCGGGTTACAGACGGCGAGCTTAAGGAGTTAGGAGGCGAGAATGAATGAAGCATTATCTGGACTTAATCAAAATCTCGGCAAGGCAGCACCGGAAACAGAACCGTATGACCAGGCTTTGCATTGCTCTGGCGGTATTTCTGGTAACAGTTATCTTCGGAATGGCGGATATGGAGATGCGCTCTCAGTATATTCAGGCAGTTAAGACGGACGGAAGCTGGCACGCGGCCTTTGCCATGGAGGATGAGCAGGGGGCATTGCTTAGAGAGCGTCCGGAGGTGGAGGAAATCGCGAGGTATGAAACCTTGAATTACCACTTAAGGGACGGTTATCAGCTTAACGGAGTCGAAACAGGAATCTGTGGATTTGACAGGGAATTTCAGGAAATGCTTCCGGATGCCCAGATTACGGAGGGTGCATTTCCCGAAAATGTGCGGGAGATAGCTCTTAATGAAAATGCAATGGCTCAGTTAGAGGTGCAGATTGGGGATACTGTGGACATGACCACGCCTCAGGGAGAGAGACGCCAGTATCGAATTACGGGAGTTGCAAAGAATACGGCATTGACGGCAGAACTGGATGCTTTCTGTGTATTTCTTAGTACAGACGGATTCCTGGCATTACATTCAGAAGAAACCGGCGCAGCTCAGGAAGGGCTTTATTTTGTCCGGTTTCGGAGGTTTTGTAATATTCAGAAGACCATCGATGAGATTGAGACACAGTTTGGGCTTGGGCCTGAGCAGGTGCGGCAGAATGTAAAGGTTCTTATGATGATGCTTCAGACCAGGGATTCTTACCTGTTATCCTTTTACCTGGTTGCCGGAATGTTGGCGGTATTGGTGGTGATTGCCGGAATTCTTATGATAACCGCAAGTATGAACAGCAGCATTGCACGACGCACTGAATTTTTCGGGATGCTGCGCTGCCTTGGGGCTACCAGGAAGCAGGTAGTCCGCTTTGTACGCAAAGAAGCCCTTGGCTGGTGCAAAGAGGCGATACCTGCGGGAGTGGCCGCAGGGACGGTGGTAATATGGGCGTTATGCTGGATGCTGCGGTTTTTAAGCCCAGGGCTTTTTGACGGGCTTCCGGTATTGGGAATCAGTTATCTGGGAATAGGAGTCGGGATTGTTGTGGGATTCATTACGGTTCTTCTGGCTGCGCGTTCTCCGGCGAAGCGTGCCGCAAGCGTGTCGCCGCTTACGGCGGTTTCCGGAAATGCAGGGACTGTCAAGGCTGCAAAACGGGCGGCTCATACACGGCTTTTTAAGGTTGATATGGCTCTGGGAGTCCATCATGCTTCCGGCAGTAAGAAGAATTTCCTTCTGGTCACAGGATCATTTGCGTTCAGTATTATTTTATTCCTTGCGTTTAGCACGGCCATTGATTTTATGCACCATGCAGTCACGCCTTTGCGTCCGTCGGCGCCGGATATTGCCGTCAATATCAGAGAGGGAGGTCTGAATCAGATTCCGTCAGGGCTTGCAGGAGAATTAGAGGAATATGAGGGAGTAAAGAGAGTGTTTGGGAGAGGCTATGCATTTCTTACGCTGCCGGCGGACGACAGGCAGGTGGTCGCAATCTCTTATGACGAGCTTAATCTTATGATGGCGAAGGATTTACTGATTGAAGGCAGGCTTAAGGAGGTTATAGACGGGAAAGGCGTACTTTCTGTATTTTTAGAGGAAAATACTTTTGACGTCGGAAGCAGCGTTTTAGTATCGGCAGGCGGGAAAGAACAGGAAATTCGCGTGTCGGGCGTCGTAGAGTGTGTGAGCGATGTTCTGGATTACACGACCAATACCATCATCTGCTCGGAGGAGTTGTTTCAGGAGATTACGGGAGAGAAGGGTTACACGGTGCTTGACATACAGCTTGAAAAAGACGTCACCGACGGGCAGGTGCAGGGAATCCGAAGGGCGATTGAACAGGAATGTGGAGACGATATTGCTTTTTCTGATAAACGGATGAAAAACCAGGAAACAAAGGGCGCATACTATTCTATGGCAATCTTTCTTTATGGTTTTCTGGGTGTGATAGCCTTAATCGCATTTTTTAACATCATTAACTGTATTGCCATGAGCGTTTCGGCGCGGATGCGGGAATATGGCGCAATGCGCGCTATTGGAATGACTGTGAGGCAATTAATACGGATGGTATTTGGCGAGACGCTGACGTATACGGTATTTGGCGTGGGCTTAGGGTGTCTGGCCGGTATCCCTCTTAATTGGTTCATGTTCCGGACTATTGTGACAAATAAGTGGGGAGAAGCGTGGACGGTCCCTGTGTGGGAGATGCTAGTGATTGTGCTGGTTATGGCTGCTTCTGTCTGCATGGCGGTATTGGGTCCGGCAAGGCAGATAAAAGGAATGACCGTGGTGGATACCATAAGCAGGGAATAATCCGCCATTTCTATTTACACTGTCTTTCCGGATGCATTATAATAGACAGGGGGTGATATGATATGGCAGTTATACTGGTTGCGGAGGACGAAAAAGAGATGCAGGATATCCTTGTGGAGTATATGAAACGCAATGGCCATACATGTATTAGGGCAGACGACGGTATGGACGCGGTTCTGGCACTAAAAAATAATGCCATTGACCTGGCGATTCTCGATATCATGATGCCCCATCTGGATGGCTTTTCTGTGTGCAGGCTTGCGAGGGAAACGAATAATCTGCCGATTCTGTTTCTGACAGCGAAAAGCGACGAGGGCGATAAGTTAAGGGGATATGAATATGGCGGGGATGACTATGTGACAAAGCCCTTCAGCCTCAAGATATTGCTTGCGAAGGTCAACGCTCTGCTTCGCCGTTCAGGGAACATTTCACAGGACGCGCTGCGGGCGGACGGTATTGTTCTGTACCCGTCCGCACGGAAAACGACGGTCAACGGCGCTCTGGTGGAGTTGACGCACAAAGAGTTTGAACTTTTGTATCTGTTTATGCAGAATAAAAATCAGGTATTTTCCCGCGAGCAGCTTTTGAACCGTATCTGGGGGTATGATTTTGAGGGAAATACCCGCACTGTGGACACTCATATCAAGACGCTGCGGCAGAAGCTAAAAACCGAGGGACGCCATATTGTGACCTTGATTCGTTCCGGCTATAAATTCGAGGAGTAAGGCATGAAGAAAAGAGCATTGTACGATTTGGGAACCATACGCAGTAAGACTATGGCGCTGTCTAAGTTGGCCGGCGGCGTCATAGTGGCGTTTTATCTTGTCATGGAAAAGCTGCCGATTAATGAGGACATTAGCTTCTGGATCTGGTTTGGTCTGTTGGTAGCGGTCATTATGACAGTGGATTTCCTGTTGGGGAAGATGATTTCCAGGCCGCTTGGCAGGATTAATGCCGCGGCGAGACAGATGGCAGAGTTGGATTTTTCGGCATATTGCGATATTGATACAAGGGATGAGTTCGGCGAGCTGTCCCAAAGCCTGAACACCATGTTTTCTAATTTGCAGGATGCGCTTCATCGGTTGGAGGAGGCAAACGCCTGCTTGGAAAAGGACGTAGAGTATGAGCGTATCCTGCTTGAACAGAGGAAAGAGCTGGCTGACAGCTTGTCCCATGAGATGAAAACACCCCTCGGCTTGATTCGTGCTTATACGGAAGGGCTTGAAGATGAACCAGAGCCGGAGAAACGGCAGCGTTATATTCACTCGATTCTGAGAGCAACAGAGCGTATGGATCAGATGCTCGTTTCCCTTTTGGATTTGTCGGCATTAGAATCCGGCGCCGCCATCCTTTCGGAAGAACGGTTTGAATTTGTCGAGCTGGTGGAGACGGTGGCAGGCCGTCTGCTGTTTGACGTACCAGAGGCAGACTATGGTTTTTCCTATGAGCTTCCGGATGAAAAGGTCTATGTGTCTGCCGACAGACAGCGTATAGAGCAGGTGTTGGATAATCTGATTGGAAATGCAAAGAAATATGTGCAGACAGGCGGCGAGATTCGGCTGTCTGTAAATTGTGAGAAGGATTGTCTGCATTTTGCGGTTTTCAACCAGTGTGCGCCGTTAAAGGAGGAGGAAATTGCAAGAATATGGGATAAATTTTACCGCAGTCCGGCTCAAAAATGTAAAGGCTCTGGACTGGGGCTTGCCATTGCCGCGCAGATTTTATCTATGTATCATGTCGATTACGGTGCGCGCAATGTTGCAGGCGGAATTGAATTTTTCTTTTATTTTCTGATTGCTTCTTAAAAAAATAATTTCACACCAGCTTCACATGAACCCCACTTCTATTTCACTTCAGCCATTTAATCTAATGCCATTAAAACAAATATATTTTCATGAAAAGGAGTGGTGTTATGTTTTTAGGCATGGAGTGGTATTGGTGGCTGATAATCGTGCTTGTATTAATTGTTGTGATTCCACTGAAGGTAAAATGGATGAAATGGTGGAGTAACCGACAGCAGGAGAAGAAGCGCGGCCAGGCCGGAAGATGGGGTGATGAGGAATGATTGAAGTAAAGAAGCTGACGTTTTCTTACGGGAAAGATAAAGAGGCGCTGCATGGCCTGGATTTTACGGTAGAGGACGGAGAAATATTTGGCTTCCTTGGGCCGAACGGCTCTGGGAAATCCACTACCCAGAAGCTTCTCACCGGAATTCTGAAAGGGCACGGCGGCCAGGTGTCGTTGTTCGGCAAGGATATTGGGGCGGTACATAACCAGGAATTTTTTCAGAAAATTGGCGTTCTGTTTGAGTTCCCGTATCTGTATGCTAATCTGAGCGCTATGGATAATCTGAAATATTTTTCCTCATTCTATCCTGAAAATCAACTGCGGGACGCGGAGGAATTATTGGAGAAGCTGGAGTTTAAGCGGGATTTCCTTAAAAAGCCGGTGTCCTCTTATTCAAAAGGGATGCGCCAGCGTGTGAGCATGGCGCGGGCGTTGCTTGGGAATCCGAAGCTATTGTTTCTGGATGAGCCAACCAGCGGTCTTGACCCCTCCGGCGCGGTTTTGTTCCGCAAAATCATTGAGGAGGAACGCGGGAAAGGGACGACGGTATTTCTGACGACTCACAATATGCAGGATGCCGACCTGCTTTGTGACCGAGTGGCGTTCATATCAGGCGGAAACATCGTCGCACTGGACACGCCCAAGCATCTGAAAGAGCAGAACAGCAGCCGAAGTATTGCGGTCAGTTATCTATATCAGGGGAAACGGGAAGAAAAATCCCTAAAATTCTCTGAACTGGAAACAGGAATATCCTTCCCCTACGATGAAATACTCAGTGTTCATTCGGGCGAGCCGACCTTGGAGGATGTGTTTATCCGGTATACGGGAAGGGGGCTTGCGGGGTGAGAGGTTTTTATTCCTTGCTCAAGAAGGATGTCCGGCTTATGGCTTCTGGGAAATTTTTCAGTATGTCGCTGGCATTTTTAATCGTTTATACGTTGTATGTGAACTTTGGATATGTCCGGTTTATGGATGCACAGTTATACAATGTGTATCTGTATGATCCAGCAGGAGAGCAAGAGACGGTTTCTGCGTCGGTTCGGAGGGTATCCTCCAAGAAAGAGCTAAAGAAGGCGATATTGGACGATACCAACAGTGTGGGTATTGATGCCAGTACAGGTGAGCCGCGTCTGGTCTTTTATGAAGCGGCGGAAGAAACTGACCGTCATCGCGCCGACTACGCGCTTTCTCTCCTTTTGCCCGCAGGGAAGGCTGATACCAGGGTAATCGGCTCTCGTACACCTGAGCAAAGAGCGCGGAAAGAGATTACCTGTGAGCTTTTGTTTTTCGAGATTGCCGCCGTTGGCTTCCTGGGAATTGCCGCTGTACTGTTTAAGGAAAAGAGTATGGGGGTGATTAAAGTCCACGCCATTCTCCCTATACGGGAAAATGTGTTTCTGCTGTCCAAGCTGGTGATTTTCCTCTTGTCAGATTTGATTTTTGCCCTGCTGCTTACCCTGCTTAATGTAGGGGCGGCTTCTGCTGTGCACATACTGCCTGGGGTATTGCTTCAGACCGGATTATTATCTTTGATGATGGCGTTGACCGGATTGGTCTGTGCGCTTCTTTTGAAGGATTTTAGACAGTTTACACTTGCGTATCTGGTGATTGCCATATTTGCCGCGTCGCCTGTATTTTTAGTCGCAAATACGGCGGTAAAATGGGATTGGGTTCGATTTCATCCGTTTTACCATATTTACATGGGATTGAAAAATGCATACTTTGGGACTGATGCGGAGGGTGTTTATTACTATCTGGGATATCTGGCGGTGATTATACTGTTGTTTCTCTGGGCGCGGCGTGTATTTTGCAGAGAAATGCGAAGGGAGGGATAGCTTTTGAAGGGCTTACGTTATCAGTTGAAAAGTGTGCTTCGTGATAAGTTTTGCCTGATGACCTTCTTACTGCCTATTGTTGTGGCGGCGGTTTTGCATTTTGCGGGGCAGATTGACTTTTCTTCTTTGGGCGGATTTCAGTTCGGAGTTGTGGAGAATGGAGAGGCGGTTAAGGCGGCTGCATGGCTGGAACGCTATGGTTCAGTTACGGTTTATGAAAGCCAGGAGGAATTGGCAGAGGGAATTAATGAACCGTCAACCAATGTGATTGGTGTAGAAGCCGACGGGGATGGAATCAGAACAATCGTGTCTGGCGATGAGCTGGATATGTACCGTCAGACGGCCAAGAAGCTTCCGGACCTTTACCGGCACCGGAAGCGTTTGGCACAGGCGAAGGTACAGGTTTTAGAACGGCCTGACGTATTGGCAGGGTTTCAGGATATGTTTATGGCTGTCACGCTGATTGTTGCTATGTTCATGGGCTGTACGTTTAATGCCATGAATATGATTTCTGAAAAAGAGGACGGTGTGGCCAGCGTCAATGAGATTTTGCCCATGAGCCGCAGCCAATATCTGCTGCAAAAGATTAGCGTGGGATTTATCTGCGGATGTCTGTCAGCAGTCCTTACTGCCGGCATCTGTTTCCGGCTTTCAGCACAGGATACAGTGATTATGCTGATGTTAATTATCCTTTCAGGGTTCGTGGCGGCGCTTTTTGGCCTAATCATTGGCAGGGCGGCAGAAGGGCTGATGGTTGGCATGGTCTATATCAAGATTGTCATGCTGCTGTTTATCGCTGTGCCTATTCTGAGCTTCCTTGTGGGCGGCAGCCATCCGTTTCTTTCCGCAGTCTGCTATCTGGTTCCTTCCCAGGCGGCATTTGAGGGAATTATGGATTTGTCAGCCGGCAATACGGCGGAGGTAAAGGATATGGTTATCCTTGTAAGCCATTGCATCGTCTGGTTTTTGCTCTATTTGGGGATGTTTGGACGACGGAGGAG
Organism: uncultured Dorea sp.; assembly: GCA_910584575.1. GTDB lineage: Bacteria > Bacillota > Clostridia > Lachnospirales > Lachnospiraceae > Sporofaciens. The sequence goes on along the minus strand of CAJUBG010000014.1, from coordinate 22,345 downwards.
TTTTTTAAAATTCTTAAAAGGTTAAGTGTTAAGTAAGGGACTGGTGCATGAATTGGCAGCAGTCCCCAATGTATAGCAGCTTAAGCTGATTCCAGGCTGTATTGTATCTTACAGTTCTTTTTATAGCAGGCGATTCCATACTTATGGATGGTCAACATCCCATCTTGTCTGAGTATTTCAGCATATCCGCCGTTTTCAATCTGAGCCATGGCTTTGGCGCAAGCTTGGTCATACTGACCATTTTCCGCATATTTAACCTCAATTAGACATCCTGTTTTTGCCGAAGGGACTTCGAGCATGATATCCGTATATCCTCCCCCCGATTCTGCGTTGGACCTGACACTCCAACTGCCCTCTGCACGCAATAGTCCTAATAACATTCCGTGATAAAAATTTTCCTTCATTTCTTTTCTAACATAAGTGTCACGGATACTAATCGACTCTGCCATAAATTCGTTGAACAAACGCTCTGCTTCTGCCGCTTCCCCATGTTTTACTGCTTCGCAGAATTTTTTCCATCTGGAGGTGTCACTGACAATCTTCATCTTAAACCAGGAACGAATTCGTTTCTCGTAAATTCCTGATACTTCTCTGTTCGGGATCACTAACCTGTGTACTCCATTTACAGGTTTATCGGCATCTGTCAGATAGCCGGTTGCAAAAAGTACACTCCACAGGTACGTCTGTCGAACCTCCTCATCCTCGCTGCTTAAATCTGTATATGTTAATTCCGGAATCAAGACCTTTTCAACCACTTCGCCGGAAATCAGAGCCTCTATCTGGCTTTTCGTGGTTTCCGTTGCAGTAGTAAGAAGATCCTGAATAATGGCGTTACTGCTGCTGTTTTCCCAATGTGCCTCCATCTGCGCGTCTTCTGATTCAAGGAATTTATCGCATTGATTGATGACGTCCCATGGACAATAGATGTCCATCCCTCCAAAACGATACCCGTCGTACCACTCTTTGAATATGTCAAATTTATTTTCCATATCATAATAGCAGAGCAGTTCTTTGACCTCGTCAGATGTAAAGCCAAAATATTCCGCAAAGCGTATGTCTGATATAGTTCGTACTTTAAAGTTATTTAAGCCTGTAAAAATGCTTTCTTTTGCAATCCTTAAGCATCCTGTAATCACAGCAAAATATAAATTTTCATTTGTTTTGAGAGCCTGACTGAAAAGTGAACGAATGAGACTTACCATTTCCTGATAATAACCTTTATGATATGCTTTATCCAAAGGTACGTCATACTCATCAAGCAAAACGATTACAGGGGTTTCATAATGTTTAAAAAGCAATCGAGTTAAAAGACGCAGACTATTATGAAGATGGACAGGTTTTTCAAAGTCGCCTTCTATAAGCCGGTTCAGATTATTCTTATCGGACACAGTTAATTTGTCGCTTTCTAAGAGGAGACCAAGCCGCCCCGCTTCCTCGCTAATCACAATCCCTAGCATATCATACGCCATCTGAAAATCTGTTCCCTCCACATCTTTCAGACTGATTGATAACACCGGATATTTCCCCATATACTGCTCGCAGATTGCCTTATCCTTTGAAATCTCCAAGCCGTCAAATAAAGAGGGCTCTGTTCCAATTTCAAAAAAACTTTTCAGCATATCCATATTCAGGCTTTTCCCGAACCTTCTGGGCCTTGTAAACAGATTTACACTTCCCCTTGAATTTACCAGGTCGCGGATAAACCTTGTTTTATCCACATAGTAGAAATCATCTCTCTTAAAGCTTTTAAAGAATTCAATTCCTATTGGCAATTTTTTCTTTAACTCCATGAGATCCACCTCTCGTTTCATTCTGTAAAATTGTCTTGCTGGTGATAGTATAGCAATTTTAGACGGCCTGTTCAATGCCAAAAAGAACAATTTAAAAGGACTGCATATTGGGAGGAGTGCAGTCCTGAGGAAAAAGTTATGAAAAAGAATTTTGTTGTTCGTGTTATCGAACAATTATAGTATAATTAAAAACTATGATGAAAGTATGTTTAAAATAAGAATTAATTGTAAACAAATCAAGAACGAAATTTGAAGTACATTATACTGTCGTAAACAGATCAATGGATTGTCCTGTCATAACCGAAGGCGCGTCGCACAAGAGGTATACGATTGCCTTTGCCACGTCTGCGGCGCTTCCCATTTTTATATCGTCCTGCCCGACGGAATGATTGTACACTCTTTGTCCCGGCGTGTCTACGATTCCAGGGGATACGGCGTTTACCTGAATTCCATATTCCTGCGTCTGGATAGCGGCAGTCTTGGTCATGGTGATGATGGCGCCTTTAGCCACGGCATATGCGCCCATCTGGGAGGCAATCCTTCCCATGCGGGAGGATACGCTGACGACCTTTCCGCCCTTCTGCCCAATCATGACCGGAAGCACCTTGTTCATACACAGGAACGGGATGCGGATGTTCGTCTTGATAATCTGATCCCATTGTTCTTCGGACCACTCCCAGAGCTTGATTGCCTGGTGTTCGATATTTTTGTAAATCTCTGACGGGTATCCGCCTGCATTGTTGACAAGAATATCAATTCTGCCGTATTTTCCAGTTACTTCCTCCACCATAGCCTGCACTTCTGTCCCTATTGTGAGGTCATGGGATAGAGAGATGGCAGAGCCGCCCTTATCTTTAATCATTGTTACAGTTTCATCCAAATCAGCCTGGGTTCTGGCGACGGCGACTACGGTTGCGCCTTCTGCGGCGATTGCCAAAGCCGCCTCACGCCCGATTCCTTTTCCTGCGCCGGTTACAATTGCGATTTTTCCTTCTAATTTCATGATAGTTACCTCCTGATTCATTGGTTAAATGTTTATATGATATAGTTGCTTTCCTGGTTAAAAAATGCATGTGTGGTTGGATGGATATAGCTGTCGCCGATATCATGGAGAAGAATCACATTCAGTTTATTATTGAGATTCTTCTTATCAACAGCAATAGCGTGGGTCAATTCCTGAAGGGGAATGCCGCATTCACAGGGAAGCCCGTAAGTCTGTAACAGATTTTGGATACGCAGGGAGGTTTTGGCAGCAGTCAGTCCGGCGTCCTCCGAAAGCCTTGTAATCTGGTACATGCCGATGGCAACCGCCTCTCCGTGGCTTTCCCGTCCATAATGGTAATACTGCTCAATCGTATGTCCGAGAGTATGCCCAAAATTCAAGAGCATCCGTTCTCCGGTATCGAACTGGTCATGCTCTACCACCACGCGTTTAATATCGACGCATTTCTGGATGATGGCGGGAAGCTCATCCTTAAGGTCTGCAAAAGAACGGTGGGCTTCCAGTGCGTAGAACAGCCCAGAGTCTTTAATACAGCCATACTTGATGACTTCACCCATGCCGTCGTTGATGAAGCGGGGATTTAGTGTGTCCAGTACCAGAGGGTCAATCAATACCATTTTGGGCTGATAAAACGCACCGACAAGATTCTTACCCTCCGGCAGGTCAACCGCCACCTTGCCGCCTACGGAGGAGTCCACCTGAGCCAAAAGGGAGGTGGGTATCTGAACAAACTTGACGCCTCTTAGGAAGCTTGACGCTGCAAAACCTGCCAAATCTCCGATTACGCCGCCGCCAAGCGCAATAATCAAGTCGCTTCTGGTAATCTTAGCTTCAAGCAACGCAGTATAGATGGAGGGAAGCGTCCGGAAACTTTTGGTCGCTTCCCCATGGGGCAGTACAAGGTGGCTTAAGTCATAGTCTGCCGACAACTGTTCTGCAAGCTGCCTCCCGTAAAGAGGATATACGTTATCATCGGAAATAAGCATAATCCGTCTGCCGGAAAATATTTCCCCGATTAAGGAAGCCGCACGTTTTAACAGGTTATTTTCAATATAAATGGGATAGCTGTCTTTTCCCAGGTTTACAGTCAGTTTCATACGCTTCTCCTAGATATTCTTTCCAATTACTTTCGCAATCTGGGTAATTTCCTGAATCATAACATGGTATTTATCCGGCTTCAGCGATTGTGCGCCGTCGCACAGGGCGCACTCAGGGTTATTGTGTACTTCAATCATAAGCCCGTCTGCGCCTGCGGCAATAGAAGCCTTTGCCATAGGCTCTACCAGCCACCATTTGCCTCCTGCATGGCTTGGGTCTACGATAATAGGAAGATGGGTGAGCTTGCGCACAACAGGGATGCTCTGGAGGTCCAGGGTATTCCGTGTGTAGGATTCAAAGGTGCGGACGCCTCGTTCGCAGAGGATGACATTTTCATTGCCGGAAGCCATAATATATTCTGCGGACATGACCCATTCCTCGTAGGTTGCGTTTAGTCCTCTTTTCAGAAGAATAGGGCGGTCTAACTGTCCCAACTGCTTCAGAAGATCGAAATTCTGCATGTTGCGCGCGCCAATTTGAATCAGGTCAACCTTTTCGTTGAAAATGTCCAGATAGTCCGCGGACATGAGCTCTGTCACGATAGGAAGTCCGGTTTCCTTCTTGACTGCGCATAAGATGTCAAGCCCTTCTAAACCTAAACCCTGGAATGAATAGGGACTGGTTCGAGGTTTGAATGCGCCGCCTCTTAACATGTTTGCGCCGCTTGCTTTGACTGCCTGCGCAATCTCAAGCACCTGCTCGAAGGATTCGACAGAGCAAGGGCCTGCAATCATTGCCAGGCTGCCGCCGCCCACTTTAACGCCAGAGATATCGACGATGGAGTCTTCTGGGTGAAAGGCTCGGTTCGCCAGCTTGTAGGGCTCTTGGACATGCATGACTTTTTCAACGGCAGAGTCCACTTCAAAGAGTTTGGAGTCAATCCGTGTGGTATCTCCGATACATCCGATGATGGTCATATCAGAGCCTTCTACGATGTGGGTATCAAGTCCCCTTCTTTTTACCATCTGTTCTACACGAAGGAGATCTTCGTGGGTAGAACGGGGTTTTAGTACAATAATCATAATCAGTAGTCCTCCATACGCAAAATAGTAATCAGAATATTTACACTGTAAAATTTTAACTGTTTAAAGTGTGAAACTAGAATTTATACTACCTCATTGAAATCTGGTTGTCAACACTTTTTCGATATTTTTATGTAATAGTGTGTTATAATAAGGAAATAGAGAGGAAGGATGTACAATGGTAAGAGTATGGCTTGCGGATATTACGCCTTTATTGGAGGAGAGCGTATATCGGCAGTATTATCAGGAATTGCCTGACTGGCGAAGAAAAAAGGCGGACAAGTATTGCTTTGCAAAGGGCAAGGCGGAGAGCGCGGGGGTATGGAGTCTCTGGAGACGGGTGAGAGCACAGTACGCATTGGGGGAAGACGCTGTGTTCAATCTGTCACATTCAGGAGGCTATGCGCTGTGCGCGTTCAGCGACCAGTCTGGGGTTAAGGTGGGGTGCGACCTGGAAGAAATCAAGGAATTCCGACAGCCAGTGGCGAGAAGGTTTTTCTGTCAGAGTGAGTACGAGCATATTATGAGGAGGGAGGGAGAAGAACGGGTACGGATGTTCTATCGGTACTGGGTGTTAAAAGAGAGCTTTATGAAGGCGACGCGTCAGGGGATGGCTATGGATATGCGCTCATTTGAGATTGGATGGAATGATGTGGATAAGCCAGTGCTTTTGCGGAAGCCTGAGGAGTATCCTGAGGAGTATGTTTACCAGGAGTATGGGGAGAAGGCGGTGAATGCCCGAATTGCAGTCTGCACGACGGACCAGGAGATAGACGGGCAGCTTCATGTATTGCGGTTGTAGATTGGAGGCAACAGATGAAAGCAAGGCAGTTAAAAACAAAGTGGGCAGAGCAAGTTGACAGTGAGCATGTTCTTGCGGAATATCCGCGTCCCCTTCTTCAAAGAGAGAGCTATGTGAATCTGAACGGGTACTGGGACTATGGGATTACTGGGGAAGGGGAGCCGCTTAAGTCCTATGAAGGACGTATTCTGGTGCCATTCTCCCCAGAGGCGGCGCTTTCGGGGGTAGGCAGGCAGTTAAAGCCGAGGGAGACTCTGTGGTATCGAAGGCGGCTCCCCCAGGAGATAACTCCTTTAAAGGGCAGACGGTGGCTTCTGCATTTTGGGGCGGTAGATCAGTATGCCGTGGTGTCTGTCAATGGAAAGGCGGTAAAGCGGCATCTTGGAGGATATTTGCCTTTTTCGGTTGATATAACGGATTTCCTGAAGGAGTCGGGAAATGAACTGACCGTACAGATAAGGGATTACAGCGACGCGTTTTATTACAGCAGAGGAAAACAAAAGCTAAAACGGGGCGGTATGTTTTATACGGCTCAGAGTGGCATCTGGCAGACGGTCTGGATGGAACAGGTGCCGGAGACATATATTAAAGAGCTTAAAGTGACGCCTATGTATGATGAGTCTGCGTTTCTTGTTAAGGTGATGCTTGCAGATGGTTTAAGGGGCAGGGGAGAACTAAAAGAAAGCCGGAGGATAAAGGCTGCGGTTATATTATCTTCTGAGGAAATGCAGCCGTTACAGATAGAGGGATATGTGAGCGAATATATCCGGATTCCGGTTTTGGACATGCATAGCTGGAGTCCTGAGGACCCGTTTCTCTATGATATCCAGGTTATAGCGGGGGAGGACAGGGTCAGAAGTTATGCAGCCATGCGTAAAATCAGTGTGGAGAAGGATGGGAATGGAATTGCAAGGATGTTTTTGAATAACCGCCCTTATTTTCAGCGCGGAGTGCTGGACCAGGGTTATTGGCCGGAGGGCTTGTATACGCCGCCCTGTGACGAAGCCATGATAAATGATATCCAGACCATGAAGGATCTTGGTTTTAATATGCTGAGAAAGCATGTCAAGATTGAGCCTCAGAGGTGGTACTATCACTGTGACAGACTTGGGATGCTGGTGTGGCAGGACATGGTGAACGGGGGCAGGAGTTATCAATCCTGGTATGTGACGTATCTGGCGACAGCTATGGAGTACTTTCACCTGCGGATGCATGATTCCATGCTTTTCCTTCTGGGAAGAAAGGATGAGAAGGGAAGGCGGCAGTTTGTATCGGAGATGCGGGAGACGATGCGGGTTCTGTATAATCATCCGTCTATCGTGACATGGGTGATTTTCAATGAAGGATGGGGACAGTTCCATGCAGAATCCGTGACACAGATTGCCAGGGAGACGGACAAAAGCCGGCTAATCGACCAGGCCAGCGGTTGGTTTGACCAGGGCGGCGGGGACATCAGGAGTATCCATGATTATTTTTTCCCGCTTCATATAAAGGCAGAGAAACGGGTGACAGCGCTTACGGAGTTTGGCGGATATTCTATGAGTGTGTCGGTGCATCATATGTACAGGAAGGTCTATGGGTACCGGATTTATCGGAAGAAATCGGAGTTGACCAGAGGGTACAGGGAGTGGATTGAACGGGAAATCCTTCCGAATATGGAGAGAGGCTTGTCTGCTACGGTGTATACACAGTTGTCTGATGTGGAGGAGGAAACCAACGGGCTTCTGACGTATGACAGGGAGGTGCTTAAGCTGGAGGAGGAAACAGTACGGGAATTGAATGAGAAGATGAAATTATGAGCGCCCTTCGGCGCTCAATTTATACAATGGCTTCAATTAAGAGCCTGCCATCTAATATAATTTCTTTTATTCCAGTCTCTTTGTTTTTGTTAAAGTTAAAACTGAGCATATACCATTTTTTGAGGCGATAATACTCCAGGTATTCTAGCAGTTGTTTTTCTCCGCGCCGGTGATATTCCTGGCCGCGCCAGATTTTAAGTTCAACAATGTGCTGAATGCCCTTGTAGTCGATAATGATATCTGTTCGTTTTAAGTTCCGTGTTCTGGCTTCCACATAGTAATTACCGCTTCCATTGATAATTGGTTTTAAAAACATTAGAAATATCCGTCTTCCGTTATCTTCAACAAATTTATCATCTGCGTCCGCGTAGATTTCTTTAAAGTATTCACAAAATTTTTGCATTACCAATTCCATGTTGAGAGAGCCGTCTTTTATAAACTGGTTCTTTTCCATATCTCCTGCGGTAAATATCCTGCTGTCAGTCTCGTTTTCGGAGAGCAGAAGATTATATAGCTTCATTTCAAAGATTCGGTTTGAAATGCTGACGATTCCCTGGCTGTCTTTTAGGAAACCAAACATTTTGCCGATATGAATTCGATGGTTTTCTGCCTCAAAGGCATATCGTTTCCCTTGAAATAAAATGTTACATATCATTTCTTTCAATTCTGGGTATTCCGAGAGTTTTTTACTCATATCATCAAACAATGTGTTGGGAGTCTTAATCAGTTCCCTTACAGCGTTTTGGAAGCCTTCCTGACTCCAACCAACCAAAGAATTCTGCGCCATAATCTGGCATAATCTGGAAATCAGAAATGGATAACCAGAAGTATAGTCATATAGCATACTGCTCATCCACGGAATATCAATTCCTATTTTCCAGTCTTTTTCATAATCTCTCAGCATGTAGGCAATGGAGTCAGGAGAGAAGTTCATATCCAGATTAAAATCTACTGCAATATTCCAAGGACTGTTATATTTAGGCTCTGCGCCTGGATGAAGCTTCAGTTTTAGGTTTTTTACATTATAAACACCAGCAAGAATCACAGATTTAAAGGTCCTATCCTTTCCCTTCATCTGGTCCAGATATTTTTCTCTGAGCAAACCCAGAAAAGAGAGGAAAATCTGGTTATCAGAACTTTTGTCCACCTCATCAATCATCAGGATGATATTCTGGCGGCAGTCCATGCAAAGCTCGGTAATCCGCTGCCCCAGATCGTCAAGAGGAAAGTCCTTTGAAATCGGCTTCTGCCAGTTTGTGCATATCTGTTCTGCAATTCCCTGCATTTTTAAAATCCGTGCCGTTTTCCTAATGAAGCCTGTGGCGAGGGAAAAGAGAGAGGCAAACAGTTCATCGGCAGACTCGAAGCTTATACTCAACACAATATAATCTGTTTTCAGCCGTTCTTCCAGAAGATACAATGTCGTTGTTTTTCCGCACTGTCTGGGGCGGTCTATTGTAAAATATTTTCCTGGATATATATAATGGGTGATAATCTGCTCAATGGTCGATGATGTGTCTGCCATATAAGTGGTTTCGGGAATACAGATTCCCTCCGTATTAAAACTTTTCATAGAAGATACCTTTCCCTTTGTATTATTTCATTAGATTATATATAAATATTTTCCAGAAGGCAATACCTGATTAAAGACTAAAGAAGGATTTGATTTGTACCAAAAAAAGGATGAAATATCCCAAGCGGTTTCTAAGGTCAGACAGTTATGTTAAAATAAATTACTGACATAACAAAATCATTGCAGCAAAAGAAAGGGGACATCAAGGTATGAAAAAATTGTTAGAAGAAATCGCGCATAATCTGGAATTCAGGGCAAAAATTGCTGAGTTGGACAAAGACACGTCAAGTAAACTGGATGATTATCTAAAGGTGGCAGCAGAATACGGGATAGAGATTGAGGAAGAAGATTTTCAGCATGAAAATGTGTAAAAGGCGTTTATAGATTGATAAGCCCGTCTTTTTCTGCTATGATTTTAGCAGAAAGGGCGGGCTTTTTAGCCTTCAGGCCGACTGGAATTTAAGGGAGAGTTGGAGTATGGCAGGAAAGAAGGAGTTCAATATAACAGGCTTATGTATTCCGAAGCTGCATTATATGGTGGATACCAACGACAAAGTCAGTCAGATTATAGAGAAATACATTGAACGAGATGCATATTTTACCATGAACTGTGCACGCCAGTATGGAAAGACAACCACATTGGAGTTACTATATCATCGGTTAAGGAAGGATTATATTGTGTTGGACATCAGTTTTGAGGCATCTGATGACTGTTTTGTATCAATGTATTCTCTGGCACTGGGATTGATTAGCAAGATAGAGGAGAGGTTGGCGGCGAATCATGTCTCGGAGGTATTGGTGGAAAAATGGAGAAGACCGATTTCAGAGACGCTGCCTATGGAGGAGTTGAACAGAAGGATAACCGAACTTTGCAGAGAGAGCGACAGAGAGATTATCTTGATGGCGGATGAAGTGGACCGAGTTGCCGATAACCAATTATTTTTGCTGTTTTTAGGTTTGCTTCGCACGAAATATCTGCGGAGAAATGCGGGGCGTGATGAAACATTTAAAAGTGTGGTTCTTGCGGGTGTCCATGATATAAAAAACTTAAAAATGAAGATACGGCAGGAAGATAGCCAGAAATATAACAGCCCATGGAATATAGCCGCCGATTTTAATGTGGATATGGGATTTTCAGTGCCAGAAATAGAAAGCATGCTCAGAGAATATGAAGCAGACTGCCGCACTGGAATGGATATCCATGCTGTGGCTAAAGGATTATACGCATATACCAGCGGCTATCCGTTTCTTATAAGCTGGCTCTGTAAAAGAATAGATGAAGGCCGGCTTTGTTGGTCCATGAATGGGATTAAGGCTGCTGTGAGGGAAATGCTTCATGGAACAAACACTTTATTTGATGATATGATTAAAAATTTGGAAAACTATCCGGATTTCAGGAAACTGGTTGAGAATGTACTTATACAGGGGGAGACGGTTCCCTTTGTCTTATCCAATCCTGAGATTGCAAGAGGCGTGATGTATGGAATTTTCCGGAAGACGGGTGGACAGGTTTGTATATCAAATCAAATTTTTGAGACGTATATTTATGAGTATTTGATTTCTATAAATAAGACACAGGAATTGCTGCTGCCTAAGTATTCGGACCAAACGCAGTATATCCGAAATGGGCGTCTTGATATGAAACTGGTATTGGAACGTTTCTCAGCCTTTTTAAAATCAGAATACAGGAAAGAGGATGAGAGGTTCATAGAGCGTCAGGGAAGGCTGCTATTTCTCTGCTTTTTGCGTCCCATTATTAATGGAACCGGCCATTATGCTGTGGAATCCCAGACCAGGAAGAATACCAGAATGGATATTCAGGTATTTTATGGAACAGAGGAATTTGTTGTGGAACTGAAGCTGTGGCATGGTGCGAAAAGGGAACAGGAGGGATATGAGCAGTTGACGGGCTATCTGGATGCGAGAGGTCTAAAACGGGGCTATCTGGTAAGTTTTTGTGCAAATTCTAAAGCGCCGAGGGAAAATCAGGAATTTGTATATAAAGGCCATAAAATTTATGAAGTTATTATTGCATACCGAGAGTGAAAAAGGGCTTAATGCAAGCTGCAACTGCCGCACTCTTTGTCAGCCTGCTTAACAGCCGCTATAAGTGAGTCCTGATTGCCGTTCCCGTCCAGCCAGGCTTGGGCGGGAGTTGCAATTTATTTGCTTTTTACTATTCTAAACAATCCATATCAAAGCTTTCTGTCTTCAGGTCACAATAACGCCTGCCCCTTATTGCCGTGAATTTCAATACGCAGTAATCAGGGTCGGTTACACCCTGTTTATAATATAAGGTATCTCCGGTCTGCCAGATTTCTTTCTTTATAGCATCGTCTGTAAGTACCTCCATTGTGCCTGTCAGCATAATACCCTCATACTTGAAACGGCCTTTGTTATAAAAATAAACGCTTGCCTTAGGATTCTTCATAAACTGCTGCGCACGCATGGAAGAAGTATTGGTTGAAAAATAAAAAGAATTTTCCTCTATCTTGCGCGGCGTAAACATGGCTTTCATATTGGGATACCCCTGTTCATCCACGGAAGCAATAAAAGCAACTTTTTGTTTCTGAATAAATTCGATGATATACTCTTTTGTTTTCACTTGGTATCCTCCTGCTTGTTTAGAATTAATTGGTTGTACGCAGATTGTCAGTCAAGGTCTGAAGGATTCGGGCAAGGTACTGCTCGAATTGCTTCTGTTCTTCTTCGGAAAAACCCTGATAAAACAGAAAATTCATCTGTTGGGATACAACTTCATATTTTGCCTGTAAAGATTTTGCATATTCTGTAAGTGAGATAATAGTTTCGCGGCGGTTCTGCGGATTAATACTTCTATCCACAATCCCTTTATTAACCATGCCGTTTACGACTACGGATACAGTATTTTTGGCAAGAGAGGTTTTCCTGCTTATTTCGCTGATGGTAAGGTGATCAGATTTCCATAAGATAAATAAGATTCGTCCTTGTCCGCCGCTTATCTCGATACCGTTCTCAAGCAACAGGCGTTCAAATATTCTGTCTTGAAGCTGCTTGATCTGAGTTATATAAAATCCACCTTTTGTTTCCAATTCATCACCTTAAATCCTATTAGAACATTTCTATATAGAACAATTACAGTTTACCATAAACTGACACAAAAGGCAACTCTTTATAATCAAAAAGTCCGATTTCCCAGTTTTTTCAATACTGCCGTTGCGTAGACAGCCGCGCCAATCGGAAGCACCTTCTCATTAAAGCGAATCTTTGGATTATGCTGCGGCAGGCGTTCTTCAGGTTTGTCAACTCCTGCCCCTATCATATAAAAAGCAGTAGGAACCAGTTCAGAATAACACGCAAAGTCCTCGGAGCCCATCGCATGGAACGTGTCCACAGTCAGCGTATCATCAACTTCATGAATGACTTCCCGACACCAGGCGAGTTCGTTTTCATCGCAAACCAATGGCGGTACATCGCTGAGCACTTCAATCTCAGCTTTTGTGCGGTAAGCGGCTGCTATACCCTCTGTAATCTCATGAATACGCCGGATCATTCGCTTACGGATGTCTGGGTCGAATACACGGAGAGTTCCTTCCATTTCAGCAGTCTCAGGAATAATATTTGCCGCGCTTCCTGCGTGGAATTTCCCGATTGTCAGGGCAACCTCATCGAAGCCTGAGATTTCTCTTGCCATTAATTCCTGTAATCCCTGATGAATATGGACTGCGGTATTGATAGGGTCAATCCCGTCCTCCGGAGACGAACCATGTACGCCCTTCCCCGTCAGCTTTATGCAAAAGCCGTAGACGCCTGCGCAGGGATTTGTATGCCCTCCCAGTGTTCCAAGAGGCTTCTGGGAAAATACATGCAGCGCCATAGCCGAATCGACGCGTGGATTTTCCATAGCCTTGGCATTAATCATAGCCTTGGCGCCTGCGAAGATTTCTTCTGCCGACTGGAAGAACAGCTTGGCAACGCCCTTAAGCTCTGATTCGTGCGCTTTGATGAGTTTAGCCGCGCCTAACATCATTGCGGTATGCATATCATGCCCGCAGGCGTGCATACAGCCGTTTGTAGAGGCAAAAGGCTCTGGCGCCTGTTCTTCGATAGGCAGCGCGTCCATATCTCCGCGGATCATATAGCATTTATCGCCCTGGCCGATACAGGCAACAATGTTAGAGCTGTCCTCGTAGACAGTGTACTTAATGTCCATTTCCTGAAGCTTTTCTGTTACAAATGAGACTGTATTGGGAAGTGCAAGGCCGATTTCGGGAATCTGGTGAAGCCTGCGTCTCCATGCAGTCATTTCCTCCAGAAGCTGCTCTGCTTCCAACATAATTTGGTTTTTCATAAGATATAAATTTCCTCCTGTTTGTAAAAAATATTAATAATAGGATAACGCTTTCAGGGGTCGAGAGTAAGAAAAATTTTTTTATATTTAAGGTCGAAATAGTGTGGTCAGGAATTTTTTGCAAAAAAGCTGCATGAAAAGTAAAAAAATTTTCACTATATATGGAAATTAAAAGAAAAGTGAAATTTTTTTCATTTTTTACCCATTAGTGAACCTAGTATAATAATTGCAAATAAAACTTATAGATAAAATCTATACATAAGGAGGAAAGAAAAATGGATGTAATGCAAATCGCAAATGGACTGCCTATGTGGATTGCCTGTGGGATACCGGTAGTATTCGTGGTTATTCAGGCGGTTCTTTTTGCAAAAGGGGCGTATAGTGCAGGAAAGAAGGTAGGGCTTACGGATGACAAGATGAAAAAAGCTATGAAAAGCAGTGCGGTCACCTCTATCGGTCCTTCCATTGTAGTGCTCAGCGGTATGCTTTCACTGTTGGTAACAGTGGGAGGGCCGGTTGGCTGGATGCGCCTTTCCATGATTGGTTCTGTTATGTTTGAATCCATTGCGGCAGGTCTTGGAACATCTGCGGTAGGCGTTACTTTAGGTACGGATGCGATGACAGAAGAAGCGCTTGGCATGGCGGTGTGGACCATGATATTATGCTCAGTAGGGTGGGTGCTGTTTGCAACATTTTCTGCAAATAAGATGGAGAAAATAGAGCACAAGCTCTCTAAGGGAAATACAGGAACTTTGACGACGATTGCGTCAGCGGCAATTATCGGTGTATTTTCTGCTATGGTTGCAAGCCACATATCCAAGCCCTTCTATTCCATGATGCAGAAGGCCGACGCAGCAGCGATGTCATCAGCATGGCATAATATGCTGGCATGTATCTTAGGCGCTGTTATTATGTTTGTATTGTCTAAGGTGGCAAATGAAAAAAACATTGGGTGGCTTAAGGAGTGGTCGCTTACGATTACAATTTTGGGCGCTATGATTATTACAGCTTTGGTATAAGGAGGATAAGAAAATGAGTGGTGATTTTTATAAGGATGAATATACCCCCCAAATAAATAAAATAGGTAAAATAACAGGGTATCTGGGAGTCATAGTTGCATTTACTCCGGCGGTTGTGTTAGCAATCGTATACGGGATTGTTCCCAAACCGGCGGCGCTTTTGACTGCATTTATCAGCGGGTTCAGTGCATTTGGAGTGCTGTGGTTTGTTGAGCCCATTTCCTATTTTCCGGTAGTTGGGCCTGCGGGAACCTATATGGCTTTTTTGTCAGGAAATATTTCCAATATGAGAATTCCGTGTGCGAGTATGGCGCAGGTTGCCGCAGAGGTTGAACCGGGCACAGAAAAGGGGTCTATTATCGCGACGCTTGGGATGGCGGTTTCCATCATTATTAATGTATCTGTATTGACAATTGGCGCAATTCTTGGAACTTCTGTGCTGGCAATGCTTCCGGATACAATTAAGTCGGCTCTTAATTACCTGCTTCCGGCTTTGTTTGGTGCGTTGATGGTTCAATTTGGTGTAAAGATGATTAAACATAGTATGGTTATGATTGTGGTTGCATTTGTGCTTTATTTTGCAATCGGCATGGGCGTATTTAACTGGCTTCCGGGCGCATCAAACTGGCTTGGAACATTAGGCTGCGTATTTACCAGTATTTTGGTAGGTATTGCGACTATAACAAACGCCAAAAAGCACGCATAATACAGAAGATAAATTGTCGAAAGGAAAGATGAGAATGAAAAAGAAAGATCTTCATAATGAAGTGAAGATGATGGAAGCATTGCTTAAGTCCAGTTGCAGAACGATCTGGGAGCATCCGGAGGAGGGCGGAAATGAAAAAGAGTCGGCTAATTATTTCAGGAGGCTTCTTGGCAATGAAGGCTTTAAGATTGTTAATGAAGATCATTTAGAGCATGCGTTTTATGCCGAATATGGTTCAGGGAAGCCTGTGATTGCCATTTTGGGGGAGTATGACGCGCTTCCGGGCCTGTCGCAAAAGGTGACGGACAGTAAAACCCCTGTTTCGGAAGGCGCGCCTGGACATGGATGCGGACATAATTTGCTTGGTTCGGCTGCCGCGGTTGGTGCGATTGCCATAAAGCGGTATCTGGAGGCAGAGAAGATTTGCGGAACTGTACGTTTTTACGGCTGTCCGGAGGAGGAGCTTCTCAGCGGCAAGGTAAAGATGGTGTATTATCACATGTTTGACGATTGTGATTTCGCAATAAGCTGGCATCCAATGAGCGCTAATATGGTTTTTGACAGCGGTTATCTGGCAAGCGCATCGGCACATTTTGAATTTAAGGGAAGAAGCTCTCATGCCGCATTTGCACCGGAATTGGGGAGAAGTGCGTTGGATGCGGTTGAGCTGATGAATGTTGGGGTAAATTATTTAAGAGAGCATGTGACTTCTAAAGCGAGAATCCATTATACAACGGACAGCGGAGGATTTGCGCCTAATATTGTGCCTCCGTTAGCAGGTTCATGGTATTTTGTGCGGGCTCCTTACATATCGGATGTAAAAGAGATTCTCGAAAGAATACGGAAAGTGGCGCAAGGCGCGGCGCTTATGACGGAGACTGTAATGGAGATGAAGGTAGATTACGGATGCTGTGAGCTTTTGGAAAATCATGCCTATGGAGATCTTGCGTATGAAAATATGAAGGAGGCCGAGCTTCCGATTTTTAATGAGGAGGAGATGGCGTTTGCCCAAAGCCTGGTTGATACCGTGACAAAAACAGATGCGCAGAAAGCGCAAGAACTGTATGACACAGAAGGCAGGCCAATGACCTGGAAGCTGAATGAGCGCAATTTATACCAGGTGAAGCCGCTGACGGCGTCTTCAGACAGCGGAGACGTCAGCCATGTTATGCCTATGTGCGTTTTCTCTGTCTCCTGCTGGCCGGCAGGGGTAGCGCCTCATACATGGCAGGCAACTGCAGCAGCCGGATGCTCGTTGGGAGAAAAGGGGGCGTTAAGCGCTGCGCAGATTATCGCGGGTATTGCATATGATTTATATAACAGTCCTGGTAAGAGAGAAGCCATCCTGAAAGAATTTAATGAGAAGAAGGATGATTATGCGCCAATGTATGAAGAATAGTCATTAAGAGTGTAATATCAAATTCTTGACATAGGGCTGGAATGGATGTTACACTCTTGGCCAAAGCTTGTTGTGCGTACAGTTCTGCAAGGGGGAAAGAAAGATGGGAATTGCGCTGTATCAACTGCTGGCACAGGAGTATTTTAAGGATTTTCATGTAATAGCAGGTCAAAAAGGTGTATCAAGAGAGGTGCAGGGAGTTGCGGTCATGGATGCTCCGGATGCCCTCCGATGGACAAAGGGGAAGGAGTTAATAGTAACTTCAGGATATGCATTGTCGAAAGAGCCTTATTGTCTGGAACGGAGTTTTCAGGAGGGTGTGGCACAGTTGGCGACGGGAATGCTCATTAAGCGGCAGAGGTATCTGGATACGATACCAGATCATCTGGTTGAATTGTTTGAACGATATGACGTGCCGCTGATTAGTATGCCCTTTGAGATTGGATTCATGGATATCATAAATCAGGTGAATATTGCTGTGATGAATCAGGCGTTCAAGTGCTTCCGCATTCAGAATGACAGTGTATTCCGGTTGTCAAACTTGAGCTTTAAGGAGAGGAAGATAAAGCGGATTTTGCAGGCAGTTGAAGCTGAGATGAATTTTCCTGCTTTTTTGTATGATATAAATGAAGAAAAATCATATTACAGCTCTGCTAATTTTAGAAGGATTTCCGAGAAATTTTGTCTGAGGGACGAAGATTACTGGAGTCCTTCAAGAGAGCACAGTAAGCATACCTTGTGTGAACATATGCATATGACCAGATACCGTCTGATTGATCCGTTGAATCCGAATGGACCGAGGATTAGCTGGGTACTGATTCCGATTATTATGAACGAGGTGACGCAGGCGTTTTTTGTGGTGATGGAATCCAAGGAGTTTCTGGACTACTGCGACGAGTATTCCATACGGATTGCGTTCTTAGAGCTTCAGTCCCTCTATGAACAGATTATGGTTGCACAGAGTATCGGAAATATAGGGTTTGAGAACTTTGTGCTGTATGCGCTTAATTATGATGAGAAGGATCAGGACAGGCTGATCTATCAGGCAAGCCAGCACGGGATTTCTATGTCGAAAAAATATATTTGTATCATGTTTTCTCAGACAAAGGATGAGACAGTCAGCGCCAGAGATGAACGTAAGAGTTTTGAGCGCGTTTTTTTGGACAGCGCTGTTTCAAAATCTGGGAAGATGGCATTTTTAGAGGAAAATAGAGGAATTATCCTGTGGGATTCCCAGGGAAAAGATAAATGCGGGCTAGAGTATTTTTGTCAAATGCTGGAAGAATTCCGCCTTAAAATTAAAGAAAAATGCAATGGAATGGAGTTGGAATTCGCGGTATATCGAGATGAGACAAATCTGAGATTCTTAAAAGACAGCGTTAAAAAGTGCCAGAAGGTAATGGCGATGGGGAAGAAGTTGTTTCCGCAGAGGCATATCTGGGATTATGAGATGCTTGGCCCTTATGCGTGGATTGAAATCCAGGAGGATGAGCTGGAGGCTATGCTGAGGCCGTATCGTCTGCTTTTGCAGGATGAGAGAAACAGAGAGCCTTTAAAAACATTAAAAGTGTATTTGGAGAATAATATGAACTTCAGCATTACAGCAGAAAAAATGTATGTTCATATCAATACAATACGCAAGAGAATCGACAAGATGAAAGAGCTTCTTGAGCTATCGCTGGATGACCGGATTGCAAGACTGAAGCTGGAGATGGTGCTTCAGTTTTTGAATTTGTAGATGTGACATATATGAACCTGCTGCGAAAATAGGACTCGCAGCAGGTTCATAATTCATTAGAAGCTGTCTGTATCGGCGGGCTCGCCGTTTTCAGCATCCTTCTCCTCGCTGGCTTTTTCAGGAGTCTCCTCCTTATTCTCATCTATCTCCTCCGCGATATCTACCATCCGCGACCCGATATCAGACGCAAGCTCTGCGGATTTCTTTTTAAGCTCTGACAACTCCTCCTTCTTAAAATCTGCCGCCCCCAGACGTCCGGTGTCAAGGGAAATCTCAGACTCAAGAATCTTGATCCTGTTGTCTACTTTCGTTTTAACAGAGTCTAACATACTGATATTGTGGACATCACCCGACAGGGTCACAATGTCAGACATATGCTCGTTCTGAAGTTCTTCACGCGTCTTTGGTTCGTTATCTGTATTCTCCTTTTCCTCCTTTTTCTCAAGTTCCCTTGCCATTGCCTGGGATATCTGGACATCGATACTCTCAAGCTGTTCGTCGTAGGCTTCTAATTGGGACTTGATGGTTTCCATAGACGAGCCCTTCTCTATGGTGGACGCAATCAGAGAATTCTTGCGGTCAGTAATCTCCATCTTCTGCTTCATAAGGCTGTTAATCAGATTCATGGTTTTGCCCTGGGCGGAGAGTGAAAATGTATCCCGCCGTTCTTCTTCGGAGGATTCGGTATTGCTTACGCCGGCTTTGTTCGCCGCACTCCGGTTAATCTGATATGACTGGAAAAGGTTGTTAATCTGTAATCCTGGTGAAAAATTTAATCTCATGTATTTATCCTCCTTATAATAATATATCGGAATAAGGAGTAGAAACTTTAAGAGTGTTGGGAAGTTTAGTTGACTGGATTTTAAGTATTTGTTAGAATAAGCAAAGGGAAAAGTTTTGGTTTACCTGAAAACAAAAGAGTTTACAATAGATTGGAAAAGTCTGATTCAGTTAAGGAGGACGAGGATGCAGGATTTAACGTTTGGAGAACAGGTCAAGATTATTTTGAGCCGTAAGGATATGACGATTAAAGAGCTTGCCAAAAAGATTGAGGCACGTACCGGAAGGAAGATGTCCCGCCAGAATTTGACACAGAGGCTTGGACGGGATAATTTCCAGGAGAAGGACATGCGGATGATTGCTGAGATTCTGGGGTGTCCCTTTCAGTTGAATATTCTGGATGAAAGAGTGCTGACTGAGAATGAGACAGAAACAGGGCATAAGGCAGAGGCAACTCCGGCGGGCGCAGGACAGACTCCAGAAAAGGAGTTGGCAGAAGCGGCGTCAGGAAAAGAGACATTAGAAAATGCTTCTGAGGAAATAGCGACAAAGGCAGAGGGTAATGTCAAGGCCCATGAGAGGGATATTACCATTGGAGAACTGGTGCACATCCATGAGGAATTGGATGCATTGATGGAGAAAAATACAGGGAAGCTTCCGGTTGGGGAGAAACACGAAGCGCAGCAAGACGGGAACCATAAGAACCATAAGGACGAGGGCGGCGTCCAAAAGGAGGTAACGCAAAAGGAGGCGGAGAAAGTCAACAATGAAGGACAGAAGCAAGATAATTCAACCGCGTTTGCAGAAGAAAATCCAGGAGGGCATGTACCGGAGGGCATAACCGAGCATACAAAAGAAGATATAAAGGGTAATCTTACCGGCTATCCGGAAGAAACTGCGAAGGGAAGTAAATCAGACTATTCGGAAGAATATCCGGAGGATAAGTGGACAGGCTATTCGGAGGGAGAACGGACTCTGCCAGAGAGGTCAGACGGGTATCAGGAAGGGATTCCTAATGATATTTCCACGGCATATACCGAAGGAACGGGCGGTGAACATGTAGAAGAACTGCTGCAGGAGATAGAGTCTCTGGAAAAGACGGAGAAGAAGGAAACAGTACAGGAGGAAAAACCTCATGGCTGGCGTGCTTACTTGAAGCAGCGGTTTAAGAAGCTTGGCAGAGAGCAGATGCATACAGAGAAGGAAGCCAATGATACAGGCAGGGAAAGCAGCGAAGGGACACAAGAAGTAAGAGCGTCTGAGAGTGTGGGCTTGGAGGGAAGTAATCCGGAGGCGGTGTACCCTCAAAGGGAGTACGAAAACTACAATTCAGAAGCAGGCTATCCGGTTGAAGCCTATGGAGAAGAAGGCCAGAGCGAGGATTATTCAGCCAGAGCGTATGTGGGCGGCTACACGGAGACAGAATATTCTGACGGGGGATATGAGGAGGAGTATTTTACGGCAGGCTATTCTGAGGAAGCATACCAGGAGGATATTTTACAGGAGGATGAGGAGGATAGGGGTGAGATTAATCCCTATACCGGAAAGGAATATGAATCTAACAGTGTTCGTATGCACCCCTCCCGCATTGGTTATGTACAGGTATACGACAGGACGAACCATGAATGGACAGATATGACGGAATGGGCGTTTTTAGGATACCAGGAGAGAAAGAAGCAGCTTCTGGGGAAGGATTACGATCCGCCCATCTATCTTGATTAGGAGAGATACTGTGAACTGGGAACAATTATTGTCAACGAAAAGAAGCCGTAAAAACCGCAGACACAGGGACGGCCAGAACGTGGATCTGCGGAGTGAATTTGAGAAGGATTACCATCGTATTATTGGGAGTGCTTCGTTTCGGCGCCTGCAGGATAAGACACAGGTGTTTCCGTTGGATAGAAGTGATTTTGTCCGGACAAGGCTTACCCATTCAATGGAGGTATCCTCTTTTGCAAAATCACTGGGTCAGAATATTGGAGAAAATATTTTGGTGCATAAGAAAGATAATAGTTTCACCCCACAGATGAAGGAGGATATCTGTAATATTCTACAATGTGCGGGGCTGATTCATGATATCGGGAATCCACCCTTCGGACATTTTGGGGAGGATGCGATTCGCGACTGGTTCAGGAGGAAGCTGCCCGTTATGGAGTATCATGGTAAAACGATTGACAGGGTGCTTACTCCTCAGATGCGGGAGGATTTCTATCATTTTGAGGGAAACGCCCAGGCATTGCGGCTGGTAAGTAAGCTGCATTTTCTCGTGGATGAAAATGGAATGAACCTTACCTATGCCCTTCTTAGTACAATCATTAAATATCCGGTGGCGTCTATTGGGATTGATGAGCACTCCGAGGATATTAAGGACAAGAAGATGGGCTACTACTATGCTGACAGGGATATTTTTGAGGAGATATCAAGGGAGACGGGGACCAACGGGAAGCGGCATCCATTGACATTTATCCTTGAGGCGGCGGATGATATTGCATACAAAACTGCGGACATTGAGGATGCGTTTGTGAAGGGCTTCTTAAGCTATCATAAACTTCTTGACGAGCTGACAAGGCTTGAAGAAGCACACCCTGATGACGATATGGGAGGCTTTCTGCCGGCAGAGAGGCTTAAAACCCTGTTCCTTAGCGGAAAGGAGAAGCAGGTGGGCGAGCCGGAGGAATATGCGGTTAAGAACTGGATTGTGAGAGTCCAGGGGTATCTGATTGGCTGCGCTACCCATGGGTTTACAGAGAATTATCCGGCAATCATGCAGGGAAATTACGGGAAGGATTTGTTCTACGGAACATCTGCGGAACCATTGATGGAATTGTTAGGGAATCTGGCGTTTCGCGAGGTATTTACATCGGATGCCATTTACCGGATGGAGGTGGCGGAGGGTGCGATGATTAATTTCCTGATGGATATGTTCATGAATGCGGTTGTAAAATACGACGATGAGTCCCAGGAGATGGATTCTGTCAGCGAGCGTATGGTTTCCTTTATTTCCAGTAATTATAAGAGGGCGTACCATTATCATGCTGAGGGTAAGACGGAGGCAGAGAGACTGTATCTTAGGCTTCTGCTGGCAACAGATTATATTTGCGGGATGACGGATAGTTATGCGAAGCGTTTATATCAGGAATTGAAGGCAATTTTATAAAGACATGGTATTTTTTCTGAGCCTGGGGAATAGATTGTGATAAAAAGACCAGGATTGGAAGTGGAGGATTGAAACGTTTTATTCGTTATCTGTATGAATATGAACAGGGAAAAAGACTGCGTAATGTGG
>CAJUBG010000013.1:1378-64240 GCA_910584575.1 uncultured Dorea sp. | reverse complement strand
TTCTGGAAATCCGCCTCGAACTTCAGCTTCTTAAATGCGTCAATATCCTCGGACACATGCACATGATAGCTGTTGGTAATATAGTTCTTATCTGTAACGCCTTCAATGATGCCAAAACGCTTCTGTAAGCATTTGGCAAATTTATAAGTGGTAGACTCCATAGGCGTTCCATATACAGAATAACTGATATGCTCAGCCTCTCTCCACTCCTTACACTTATCGTTCAATCTCTGCATAACCGCCAGTGCAAAGGGCCTTGCCTCCGGATCTGTATGAGACTTTCCAAGCATCCGCATACACATCTCGTAAAGCCCTGCATAGCCAAGGGAAATCGTCGAATAACCGTTATACAATAAATCGTCGATTACCTGCCCCTTGTTAAGCCTTGCCAGCGCACCGTACTGCCACAGAATCGGCGCCACATCCGACACCGTCCCCAACAGCCTCTCATGCCTGCACCTAAGCCCTCTGTGGCACAACTCCAGACGCTCATCCAGAATCTCCCAGAACCTATCCATATCTCCCTCGGAAGAACAAGCCACGTCCACCAGGTTAATCGTCACCACACCCTGGTTGAACCTGCCGTAGAACTTATGGCTTCCATCCTCATTCCTCTGGGAATCCTCCACAGTCAGGAAGGAACGGCATCCCATGCAAGGATAAACATCTCCCTGCTTCAGTTCCTTCATAATCTTCGCGGAAATATAATCCGGAACCATACGCTTCGCCGTACACTCCGCCGCCAGCTCTGTCAGATGGAAATACTTAGTGCCCGATTTCACATTGTCCTCGTCCAATACATAAATTAACTTCGGAAATGCCGGTGTAATCCAGACACCCTTCTCGTTCTTCACACCCTGCATTCTCTGAACCAGCACTTCTTCTATAATCAGAGCCAGGTCATCCCTCACCTGACCCTCCTCTACTTCATCCAAATACATAAAAATTGTAACAAACGGCGCCTGTCCGTTACACGTCATCAGCGTAATCAACTGATACTGAATCGTCTGAATACCGCTTTTAACCTCATCCCGCAGGCGGCGCTCTGTCACTCTGCTGATGATATCCTCGTCCATGCTCTCGCCGCACTCCTTACGCTCGGCAATCACACTCTTGCGCAGCTTCTGTCTGCTGATATCCACAAAAGGAGCCAGATGCGCCAGCGTAAACGACTGTCCGCCATACTGATTACTTGCAACCTGCGCCACAATCTGCGTCGTCACATTACAAGCGGTAAAAAAGCTGTGCGGCTTCTCAATCAGTGTCTCACTGATGACAGTACCGTTCTGAAGCATATCAGCCAGATTAATCAAGTCACAGTTATGCTCTTTTTGAGCAAAATAATCGGAATCATGGAAATGAATGATTCCTTCCTCGTGTGCATTCACAATCTCCGCCGGAAGCAGCACACGCTTGGATAAATCCTTGCTGACCTCTCCCGCCATATAGTCTCTCTGAGTCGAGTTGATTACCGGATTCTTGTTGGAATTCTCCTGTGTAACCTCCTCGTTAATATTCTCTATCAGAGAAAGGATACCGTTATCCGTGGTATTGGACTTACGCTTCAACTCCCGTCTGTAACGATAACGCACGTACTTCTGAGCCACCTCGTAACCGCGCATCTCCATAATACCGCGTTCAACCATATCCTGGATATCTTCTACATTAACAGCATGGGGTAATTCTCCTACCTTTGATGCGATATTATCCGCAATCGCAACAATCTGATATTCATTCATCTGATGAATCCTGTCCACCTCACAGTTTGCAGCCTTGACCGCATTCACGATCTTCGACAGGTCAAACAGGACTTCCTCCCCATTCCGCTTGATCACATTCGTCTTAACATCCACACCCATTGTATTCCCTCGCTTTCACACATACAAAATATTGATACTCCCTTGTCAATCCACACAATATGTTGGGTCACGTACTATCATACACTAAACTTGAAAGAAAGGGAAGGGAAAGTTTTAAAAAATTTTCAACAAATATCTCCCTTAATTTTCTGTATGTTTTCTCCATTTACGATACTTGACAACAATTTTCGGCATTTTCCTGCTAAACCAAAAGACCTGCCCTATCCTACACAACCCCAAGATGGCAAAACGCTTTCCACAAGCCGTCCTCCTTGATGGGCGCCGTCACATAATCGGCAATCTCCTTCACCCACGGCGAGCCATTCCCCATGGCAATCCCTGTACCGGCAAAACGAATCATCTCAATGTCATTGTCCCCATCCCCAATTGCTACCGTATCCTCCCTGCCACATTCCTTTACCTTTAAAATCTGCCGGATGGCCTCATCCTTGGTAATATAATTCGGCGTAATCTCCCCTGTCCATCTTTCTGTATAAGGCAGCCAAATATGCGTAATATGGAACGAATACCCCCATTTGGACAGAATTTCCCTGCTCACCTCGTCTCGGCTGAACACAATCAACTGCTCTACATCCGGAACCTCCAACAGTGATTCCACTGGCCTTGGCATCAAAGCCTCCGATTCGTCCACACAAAGCTTCTCACATAATTCGGTATAAATCCTGCAATAATCCTCCCAGTTCTCCTGAAAGACATAGCACTCTTTATTATTTCCCATCTCCACAACACAATCATGCTCTAAAAGGTCTTTCATAAGCTCAATATACGCCAACTGCGTAAAATACTTATGGCCAATCCTTTCTCCATGATACTCTATATATCCGCCTGAGCTTGCAATCACTCCGTCAAATCCGATATCCCGAATCTTCTTCTCAATACGGCAGTATAACCGCCCTGTATTAAGAATCACCTCATGACCGTTCTGCCTTGCTTTGCGGATTGCCTCCACCGAAGACTCTAAAACTGTACCGTCGAAATCCCTTATTGTACCGTCAATGTCAAGAAATATTACTTTCCCCATCAGTCTAACCCTCTCTCACAGATGCCTTCTCTAATCTCACTACTATTTTACCATATATTGTACAATATCTCTGTTCGATTTTAAATACAATTTACAATTTCGTTACTATTTTTTCCAAAATGTTTACACATACAATAAAACGGCAGCACCCCGTAATCTTACAGAATACTGCCGTCCTTTTCATCTTCTTCTGACTCTACCATCTTGAGAATGTCACATACATCACACTCCAGGTAATCGCACACCTTCTCCAGCGTATGCAGGTCCACACGGACTACCTTATTCTTACAGTAATTATTTAACTGAGTGCGCTGTAACCTACACCAATAACAGAGCGTTGTCTTGCTGACTCCTTTCTCAGCCAGAACCCTCTCAATATCAATCACTATTTTTCTCATATTTCAACCCCACACTACATCTTTTCGATTAGTATACCCAGATTTGACTTGAAAAAATAGATGTAATAAATTACACTGTAAATAATTGCACGGTTTCTCTTTGACACAAAAGGAGGTATACATGAAGAAAAAGAAATGGTTACCAGTCATTCCAATGATTATCCTGCTGCTGATTATCTGCATGGAGGAGGCAAAGCCCTATGAGGTCCTTTCCTCTACAATCGAGTCGTCTCCGAACCTTACAGAGAATGAGATTACTCTCGTAGTCCACAGCCTTCTCCCCATCGACACAGATGAGTTGGCAAAAGAATTCATCGAAAACTATATGCGTTTGAACGGCGACAGGCCAAATCAGTATTTTGAACTAGAGCTTTACCGAACCAGTCTGCATTATAAGTCTGGGAAAATATATGATACCATCCTGTGCAATGAAAAGGGAGAGCGTGTATCGGAGGTTCTATTTTAGTACACTACAACTTGCGAAAACAGAAAAGATGTAGTAATGTGTTGAGAGAATAAAAAATCAATATTTAAAAAGGAGATTTTTATGATTTTCGATACACATGCTCATTACGATGATGAACAATTTAATAATGACCGGGAGGAACTGCTTCGTTCCATGGCGGACAACGGAGTGGGAATAATCGTCAACGTCAGCGCCGCCTGCGATTCCTGCGAGCGCGTCGTAAACATGGCTCAGGATTATCCCTTTATGTATGCCGCTGTCGGCGTCCATCCGGACGAAGTAGGCGGTCTGGATGACGAAGCCTTCGCCCGCATGAAGGAATTATTCAAGAGAGAGAAGGTTGTTGCCGTAGGGGAGATTGGCCTGGATTATTATTGGGACAATGAGTCCCACGATATACAGAAAAAATGGTTTATCCGGCAGCTTGAGCTTGCAAGAGAATTAAACCTTCCGGTTCTCATCCACAGCCGAGAGGCGGCAAGTGATACCATGGAGATTATGAAGGAGTATGCCAAGGGGCTTGACGGCATCATCCACTGTTATTCATACTCGAAAGAGATGGCACAGGAGTATGTAAAGATGGGCTTCTATATTGGAGTAGGCGGGGTAGTTACTTTTAAAAATGCCAGAAAATTAAAGGAAACTGTGGAGGTCCTTCCGCTTACCTCTATCGTCCTTGAGACAGACTGCCCCTATCTCGCGCCAGAGCCATACAGGGGGAAACGGAATCATTCCGCATATATCCGCTATGTGGCTGAGGCGGTTGCGCAGCTTAAGGGCGTGACCTGTGAGGAAGTGATTGCCCAGACGGAGGTTAATGCGAAGAAGCTGTACAGGATTTAAAAAATTGCCGGCTAACCCCTTACTCATATTTACCTACAATACTGCCCTGCTGAATAATATGTCCTCTTGCCCTTTTTATAAAACGACTTTTTGTAGGAAAGCCGGTTAAATCTATCTCACTGTCAAGAGCGTATATTGTAAAACGATATAAATGTTGTCTGCCTTTGGGCGGTTTGGGGCCGGCATATTTATACCAGCCATAAGCGATACCCTGTCTGGCATTTCCTAAACCTGAAACAATTTTGCCGCCTGGAATCGCCTTGTCTATCTTTTCTCTGGCTGGTATATTAAAGATAAGCCAGTGGGTAAAAGCCTTAAATATTGGATGCTTGACATCCTCAAGAATAATGGCGAGAGTTTTTGCATATGGAGATAGGTTTTTTATTCTAAATTCAGGAGAAATATCCTGCCCCCGCCCTGTATTTTCTGTGGAAAATTTTTCTCCATTTTTCATACTGCTGCATTCAAAAATCAGACTATCCATGTTATTTCATACCTCCCTCCAATTCTTTTCCATCGTATGATAGCAGAGATAATCCCCGCCCTCTGTTTCAATCTTCTCGTAGGTTTTTATTTTATACCCACGCCTCAAATACATGCTTTCCGCAGGAAAAGACGCATCTATATGTACCGTATGATATTGCCTGAAAACCATATTCTCCAATAAATCCATCAGCCTGCTGCCATACCCCTTTGCCTGATATTCCGGCAAAATAAACAACCTACATATTTCATTTCCCCGGATGCTTCCGGTTCCCACTATCTCCCCCTGTACCGCCGCAAAATAAATATCCTCTCTGGCAAGCGCTTCCCTTATCCTCTGTTCGTTATGCAGATTGAGAAAAAACTGTACTGCCCCGGAAGGATAATAATGGGGATAGACGGCCCTTATTGTTTTCTCCACAATCTCTGCCACCTTCACCGGACATTCTGCCCGCATTAACTGCATATCAAAATTCCTACCCTGCATCTACCTTCTCCCTCTTTCTCAATCTCAAATCCGCTTGCTACACATCCGGCACAAAAAGATCCCCGCCAGCAAAAGCATGGGAAATACCACTCCTGCCAGAATACCCATCTTAAGATTATTGTCTAAAGCACCTGAAACCATCCCAACAACGGTCGGCCCTCCTGAACACCCCACATCGCCTGCCAACGCAAGCATTGCAAACATCGCCGTCCCGCCTTTCGCCTCATAAGCGGCCGCCTTACTAAAGACTCCCGGCCACATGATACCAACGGATAGCCCGCACAGCCCGCACCCAATCAAGCCAACTACCGGACTTGGTACAAGGGCTATACAAAGATATGAAGCAATACATAAAACGCTGCTTCCAATCATAAAGTGCTCTAAATCAATTCGTTCTCCATATTTACCATAAAAAGCCCTGGCGCTGCCCATTAGAATTGCAAACAGCATCGGTCCTGCCAAATCTCCGACTGTCTTGCTTACATTCAGCCCCATTTCTGCAAATGTGGACGCCCACTGGCTCACCGCCTGTTCGCTTGCACCCGCACATATCATCATTAACATCAGCACCCAGAATATCTTCTTACCAAAAAGCTGCCTAACCGACAATCCTTTTTCCCCTTCATCTATCAACGAGGGAATCGGCACTCTTGTAAAAAGGATCATATTGGCAAAGGGAATCACTGACCATATCCATGCCATGCACCTCCAGTTTTCAATCCCAAATAAATAGAAAAAAACGGTAGATACCAGCACTACCGCCACATGGCCCCAACAGTAAAAGGAATGCAACAGGCTCATGGCTTTTTCTTTATTTTTTGTAGGGCAGGCTTCCACAATAGGGCTTACCAATACCTCAAGCAAGCCGCCGCCCACCGCATAGACGGCAACGGCAATTAACAGCCCTGCAAATGCATTTCCACATATATCCGGCAGGACCGTCAGAAAAACGAACCCGGCAACGGCACAGATATGGGCTATAAGCATTGACGCACGATATCCTATTCTGTCAACAAACGTAATCGACAAGATGTCCACCAAAAGCTGCAGTCCAAAATTAAATGTAATGAGCAGGGTAATCTGCGTCATTGATATTCCATAAGTGTTGTGAAATGTCAGAAACAGAAGCGGAACGAAATTATTTACAATCGCCTGCACAATATATCCGGTAAAACAGGCATAAAGTGTTTTATTATAGCTTTTATCCATATTAAATCTCCCTCTATTTCTGATTTTTTGAAAGAATACCGTCTCCTAATTTTACTCTGTTATAGGATGGCATTTGGGGAATTTTTCTCTACACTATAGGAAATCTTACAACTTTTTTTATAACATGCAATCCCATATTTATGGACTGTCTGCATTCCGTCCTGCCATAGACTTTGGATATATCCTTCATTGGCAATCTGACTCATAGCTTCGGCGCAGGCTCGGTCATACTGTCCATTCTCTGCATATTTAACCTCTATGACACATCCCGTTTTCATTGATGGCACTTCCAGCCTGATATCCGTGTACCCTACGCCTGATTCCACATTTGACCTGACACTCCAACTGCCTTCTGCCTGCAGCAGTCCTAAAAGCATACCGTGATAAAAATTTTCTTTCATTTCTTTTTTTACAAAGGTATCTCTTATACTGATAGAATCTGCCATAAATTCGTTAAATAATTTTTGCACATTTTCAGCGTCGCCTGATTTTACAGCATCACAAAATTGCTTCCATCTGACTGTATCACTTATAATCTTTGCCTTAAACCAGTAACGGATTCTTTTCTCATAAATTCCCTGTACCTCCCTGTTTGGAATTATCAGCTTATGAACCCCATTCTTAGGCTTTTCAGCATCTGTCAGATATCCCGTCGCAAAAAGGACACTCCACAGATAGGTTTGACGCTCATCCTCATTCTCACCGTCAATATCTGTATACGTCAATTCCGGAATCAAAACCTTTTCCACTGCTTCACCGGAAATTAATGCCTCGATCTGACTTTTTGTTGTTTCTGTCGCTGCCGCAATAATGTCCCTCACAATCGCATTACTACTGCTATTCTCCCAGTGCGCCTCCATCGGCGCTTCTGCCCATGTCAACAGTTTATCACATTGGTTAATCACATCCCACGGGCAATAGATGTCCACATTTCCAAAATGATATCCATCATACCACTCTTTTATAGCTTCAAAAGAATCCTCAACCTCATAATATGAAAGCATCTCCCGCACTTCTTTGTCAGTAAAACCAAAATATTCCGCAAAATCCACATCAGAAATTGACCTTATCTTGAAATTATTAAGCCCTGTAAAGATACTCTCTTTCGCAATTCTGAGACATCCTGTAATAACTGCAAAGTATAGATTTTCATTCGTCTTGAGCGCCTGGCTGAATAAAGAACGGATGAGGCTTACCATCTCCTGATAATATCCATTCTGATACGCCTTATCCAGAGGCACGTCGTACTCGTCTATTAAGACAATCACCGGAATTCCATAATGCTCATAAAGCAACTCTGTTAAAAACCTTAAACTATTATGGATATAAGCAGTTTTTTCAAAATTCCCCTTCATCATGCCCATAAGCTGGTCTTTTTCATACTGCATTAGTTTATCGCTTTCCAAAAGGAAGCTAAAACGTCTTGCTTCTCTGCTGACCACAATTCCTAGCATATCATACGCCATCTGAAAATCCATTCCCTCCACATCCTTAAGGCTGATAGAAATGACTGGATACTTTCCCATATACTGTTCACAGATTGCCGTCTCTTTTGAAATCTCTAACCCATCAAATAAACATGGCTCTGCCCCAATCTCAAAAAAAGTTTTTAGCATATTCAGATTAAGGCTCTTTCCAAATCGTCTCGGCCTTGTAAACAGATTCACACTCCCTCTTGAACGCACTAAATCTCGAATAAAGCCTGTTTTATCTACATAGTAAAAATTGTCTCTTTTGAAATCCTTAAAAAATTCAATTCCTATCGGAAGCTTTTTCTTTTCGCTCATCATAATTGCGCCTCCGTTACATACTCTGCCCCGTCTCATTCTTCCTATAACTTTGCCAGATATTTTGCTCTGTCAACTTCCGGAATCTCCATAGCTGACATTGCCTGCTCTGCCGTCAACTTCATATTTTTCATCAGATTTTTAATTGTCTTGAATAGAGCTTCCTGTTCCCTTTCTTTAAGATCCTCCTTCATCAACTCTCTCATCGCCTCACACATAACCTTATCGCACCTCCTTATAGCTTCATATATCTCTTTGTTCGCTGATACGCTCACCTGCAATACCGCATCCACATTATTCCTATCCCCTGGCTCTACCAACTTCTTTGCCTTCTCAACAAACCCTCTCACATCCGCCTCCCGCACATTCTTGGACAGAACACAAATATGCCCCAGTTCATTTTCTGTACGGACATCCGTTAGCTTCTTGATTACCAACAAATCCATCCGAACCGGCTCCTTGCTCAGCGTAAATTCCGGATAGAACTCAAGCTCACCCTTATTCGACAGAAACTCTAACTCCGCCGCCCCATAAAATCCTGGATGCCATTGAATACCCGCCGCCTCAAGCTCACCCATCCTCCATCGCCTCCGTCCACAAATCCTCAAAATATTTACAATTTATTTATCTTAATCTTATCATCTGCCCCGTGATATTTCAAGGCTTGCGCACCCCTGTCCACAACATTACCCTAAAATTTATGGCATATCTGGATTCAGATTCCAAATATGCCACAATCGTACTTAATTCCTTATAAAAGTCCCGCCCTAAGTTCCTCCGGCGTCTTAGCTGATAAAAGCGCCGGTGCAATATCGAACACAGACCTTGCCCCGCATTCTCCATTCTTCGCCAGACGATACGCCGCCCTTGCATAGCAGATTAGCACGCTGGCCGTAAATTCCGGATTAGAATCCAGCTTCAGAGAATACTCAATAATATGCTGATTCCCGTTTTCCCCAGTGCCGCCGCTGCGAATCACAAACCCGCCGTGAGGCATCTTACTGTGCTTTTCCTTTAATTCCTCCTCCGTGATAAACGTCACCGTTGTCTCATACTCGTCAAAATAATTGGGCATCGTCTTAATCGCCTTCTCAATCGCCTGCAAATCTGCGCCTTCCTCCGGAACGACATAACATTCCCTGAGGTGCTTATCCCTCGTAGTCAACTCCGGCGCGCTTCCACTCCTGACACGCTCTACCGCCGCCTCAATCGGCACCGTATACTGGATACCGTTCTTTACGCCCTCCACTCTGCGGATTGCGTCGGAATGACCCTGGCTTACGCCCTTGCCCCAGAACGTATACGTATTTCCCTGGGGAAGAATCGCCTCCGCATACAGACGGTTCAGTGAAAACATTCCTGGGTCCCATCCAACGGAAATAATCCCAATCTTTCCGCCCGACTTTGCCGCCTTGTCTACATTTCCGAAATACTCCGGAATTCTCGCATGAGTATCAAAACTGTCAACCGTGTTAAAATTCGCCGCAATCTCTGGCCCCATCACAGGCAAATCCGTCGCTGACCCGCCGCAAAGCACCAGAACGTCAATCTCCTCCTTCATGGACAACAGCTCATCCATATGCTTAACAGCCGCGCCCTCAGTAAGAATCTTCACAGAAGCCGGCTCGCGCCTGGTAAACACAGCCTTCAACTCCATATCCTCATTGCGGGCAACAGAAAGCTCTACGCCCCTTCCGATATTTCCATATCCTACGATTCCAATTCTTATCTTCTCCATATAAGCAACCTCCTACTTTTAGCAAATCTCCGCCCCTGCCGGCATCTCCTTCTCCGGCGTCATAAGCGCAAGAACCCCGTCCGCGTCCTCAGCACACAAAAGCATCCCCTCAGACAATACGCCGGCCAGCTTCGCCGGTTTCAGATTCACAAGCACCATAACCTTTTTCCCGACCATTTCCTCCGGCTTATAGTGAGCCTTGATGCCAGATACAATCTGCTTCACCTGACTGCCCACCTTCACCTGAGAACACAAAAGCTTCTTCGATTTCTTTACCTCCTCACAGGCAATAATCTCGCCAACCTGGAACTGCATTTTCCCAAATTCCTCGAAGGTAATCTCAGGCTTCGCCTCTATATCAATCACAGGCGTGTCCTTATCCGCGCTTTCCTCCTCTTTCACAGGCGGATGAAGCTCCTCCACCTTCTTCATCACCTCATCTACATCTAACCTTGCAAATAAAATCTCCGGCTTGTCCGTCACCCTGCCGTCGCCAAGCTGAGAAAGAATCTTTTCAGAGGTTTCCGGCATAAACGACCCGATTAAGACTGCCCCTGCCTTGATACTTTCAATCAGATTGTAAAGCACCGTTTCCAGACGGTCCTTCTTAGCCTCGTCCTTTGCCAGAGCCCACGGCATCGTTTCGTCGATATATTTATTACAACGCTTAAACAGATTAAAAATCTCTGTAATCGCATCCGCAACCCTCAGGCTTTCCATCTTAGAATCCACAGCCTTCGGCGTATTCTCTGTAACGGCTTTTAAATCTGCGTCCACAGCCTTTTCTTCCTCCGTCTCGGCAACTCCCTTATTGATTACCGCACCGCCGAAATACTTGTTCGTCATGGAAACCGTCCGGTTCACCAGATTGCCAAGGGTATTGGCAAGGTCAGAATTCATACGCTCAACCATCAATTCCCAGGTAATCACACCGTCATTGTCAAATGGCATCTCATGAAGCACAAAGTACCTCACAGCGTCCACCCCGAAGAAATCCACCAGTTCATCCGCATACAGCACATTTCCCTTGGACTTGCTCATCTTGCCATCCCCCTGCAAAAGCCACGGATGTCCGAAAATCTGCTTCGGAAGGGGTAAATCAAGGGCCATCAGGAAAATCGGCCAGTAAATAGTATGGAACCGGATAATATCCTTTCCAATCAAATGTAAATCTGCCGGCCATTCCTTCTTAAACTGCTCTGTACTCTCTCCATCACACTCATACCCGATTCCCGTGATATAGTTCGTCAACGCATCCAGCCACACGTAGACAACATGCTTCGGGTCAAAGTCCACAGGAATTCCCCATTTAAACGAAGTCCTGGACACACACAGATCCTGTAACCCAGGAAGCAGGAAATTATTCATCATCTCATTTTTCCTTGATACAGGCTGGATGAATTCCGGATGAGCGTTGATATGCTCAATCAGGCGGTCCGCATATTTGCTCATTTTGAAGAAATACGCTTCCTCCTTGGCAGGCGAAACCTCACGCCCGCAGTCCGGACATTTACCGTCCACCAACTGTGACTCTGTAAAGAAAGACTCGCAGGGTGTACAGTACATTCCTTCATAATGGCCCTTGTAAATATCCCCCTGGTCGTACAATTTTTTGAAAATCTTCTGCACCTGCTTCTCATGGTCCTCATCCGTTGTACGGATGAATTTATCATAGGAGGTATTCATCAAATCCCAAATCCGGCGGATTTCTCCTGCAACATTATCTACATATTCCTTTGGCGTAATGCCTGCCTCCAGCGCCTTTAACTCAATCTTCTGGCCATGCTCGTCTGTTCCTGTCTGGAAGAATACGTCATACCCTTTGCTTCTCTTGTACCTGGCAATAGCGTCCGCCAGAATAATCTCATAAGTATTCCCAATGTGAGGCTTTCCTGACGTATAGGCAATCGCTGTTGTCATATAATACTTTGGTTTTTCACTCATTTTCTTTCTCTCCCTTCCTGATAAGTCAACCTACAATAAAAAACCGCCCTCTCAATATATTTTAAAATACATCAAGAAGACGGAATCTCACCGTGTTACCACTTCTCATTCATCCTGCCCTCACGGGCAGAACCTCATTAAGTGCTGCCTTTCTCTGGCAACACTCTTACGCTATAACGGGCGAACCCATCGCAGCCTGTATCGAAGATTCTTCGATAGTCGGTGCGCTGCTCAGAAGCCATCTTCAACCAATCTCCCTCTATCCCTCTCAGCATCCCCATCCGCCGGTTTCATCCGGTTCATGGTTCCAAACCGCAAGAGTCTGTCATACCCCTTCTCCTTTAGTTCTGCGGGAATTCTCTGTAAGACTTCAAATGGCCTACTTTCTTCATCATCGCTTTTTTCATTGATTATGTTCAAAATCCTATCATATACTTGCTCTGCTTGTCAAGTACGGTTTTTATACCACGGCTGTTTACTGGCCAATATCCGCCAAAGTATCTTCCACTAAAGCAAAATCAATCTCCAATTCACCATCGAAAATCCCAACCGGAATCTTGTCTCTCATGCCATATATGGTCGGAAAACCATCCTTTTCAAAAAAGTGGACAATGACTTTCCGCCGGTCTGTATCCACCATCCAATATTCCCTGACCCCTGCCGCCATATACTTGTAAAGCTTCAGGAACATATCCTTCTTCTGAGTTGACTCAGACAGTATCTCAATAATAAAATCCGGCGCCCCCATGATACATCTCCTGATAATCTTGTCTTTGTCACAGATAATCAAGACATCCGGCTGTACCATCGTCTTATCGTCACAGTCAAGCTGTACGTCCACCGGTGCAGACAATACTCTGCACTTGCCCTTTTTCCCGCTTATGTAATGAAAAATCTGTGTGCAAATCTCCATAGACGCCGCCTGATGTCCGGTTGTCGGCGCCGTCATCTCATAGAATTTCCCGTCAATCAATTCCACCCTCTGATCCTCCGGCAGCGCATAATAATCCTCCAGCGTATAGTCCTTCTTCTTTACCTCATACGCGCCCGTCTCCCGTACCTCGTTTCCATAACGCTCTGGCTTCAGCACTTTTTCCAATGCCTGCAAAGCTTCACGATCCGCCAAGCCCGCCTCTCCCTTAAACATCTTTTGTACTGTCTCTATCGGAATTCCTGACAATTCCGAAATCTTCTCATATGTATAGCCCTTCAATTCTCGGTAATACTCCATCAATACTATATTCATGTAACCATCCTTTCTCCAAAATATACCAAAATTTAAGGTAGCCTATACACTTATGACCTCTCTATTATATGGTAAAATTTTCCTGCCTACAAGCCAAAATGCCCACTTACGCCAGACTTGTCCAAAAATCCTGCATGTCACCCGCATTTCCCGCATATACATATAAAAAACATGGAAGGTTTCTTATGTCAAAAAAACGCTCTGCAATCATCGCCTCCCTGTTTCTGGCGGCTCTTTTCGTATCTGTCGTTCTGTTCCGCCATTTTTGCGGAAATGAAAACCAGCGGTTTGAAGCCTACACGAAAGAGCTTTTTCGCCAGGAAGTAGCCGGAAGCACGATTTCCCTACATTACACGCTAAAGGACCCCGAAGCCTATGGAATTGAACAGACGCCCATAACCTTCGGATACTGCACCACAGATACCACGGCAATCTGCGCTTCTGCGGAAAATGCAATCGCCGTACTTCACTCCTTTGACCGAAACCGTTTATCGAAAAAAAATCGGCTTACCTATGATATCCTTGAAAATTATATGGCTTCCGCCCATGAGCTTGCCCCTTATGCGCTCTATGAAGAACCTCTGGCGCCTTTAACCGGCACCCAGGCGCAGCTTCCTGTCCTGCTGTCGGAATACCAGTTCTACAACCAGTCGGATATCGACACCTATCTAAAGCTGCTGACCAAAACGCCGGAATATTTTCATTCCATTCTGGAATTTGAACAGGCAAAGTCGGCCTCCGGCCTGTTTATGGCCTCTTACTCTGCCGACGCCATCATAACAGAGTGTCAGGCTTTTATTGACATGGGCGACCAGAACTATCTCTATTCCTCCTTTGAGGAACGGCTTGCAGGCACAGAACTGCCCGATGAAACGAAGAAATCTTACATAGAAACAAACTCAGAGCACATTAAGAGCTATATCTTTCCGGCGTATGCCGAACTAAAAGACGGGCTAACCGCCCTACGCGAAACGGGAAAGAACAATAACGGGCTTTGCCATCTGCCGGACGGCAGGAGGTTCTATGAGCTTACCGTCGCCTCCGAGACCGGCTCGTCCAGATCCATACCGGAGTTACAGCAGTTGACCCAGGGACAGATGTTCAAAGACTTAACAGACATGCAGAAAATCCTGTCGCCAACCGCAGAGGGGGCTTCTGTATCCTCCGACCTTTTTAAAACCCAGGGAACGCTTCTTGAGAATTCCGATCCTGCGGCAATTCTTAACGACCTGAAAGACAAACTGACAGATAATTTCCCGAAGCCTCCTAAAGTCAACACGGAAATCAAATATGTCCAGAAATCCATGGAGGAATATCTAAGCCCTGCTTTTTATATGATACCTGCCATTGACAATTCCACTGACAATGTCATTTACATTAACCAGGGACACCTGCCGGATGACCTGTCGCTCTTTACGACTCTTGCCCATGAAGGTTATCCTGGCCATCTGTATCAGACCACCTACTATGCCAGCAGGAAGCCGGACCTCATCCGGAATCTGCTGAACTACGGCGGATATGTAGAAGGATGGGCAACCTACTGTGAGATGATGAGCTACTATTACGCCCCTGTTTCTAACGAGCAGGCAACGCTGATGCAGAAAAATACCTCCGTAATCCTGGGACTTTACGCGCTTGCCGATATGGGGATTCATTACGAGGGATGGACGCTTCTGGACGCTGTTTCTTTCTTCCGAAGCTATGGGATTACTGATACAGACACCATTGAAAAGATATATGATTTAATCATTGCCGATCCGGCAAATTACCTGAAATATTACATTGGATATGTTGAATTCCTTGAGATGAAAAAAGAAGCCCTTGAGGCATGGGGAGATGATTTCTCTCAGGAAAAATTCCATAAGGCCGTGCTTGATATCGGGCCTGCGCCCTTTGAACTGGTGCGGGAATATGCGCTAAAAAAATAGATAAAAGTCTGTGCAGGTGCTTTACGGCAGCGAACCACACTTCGGGGCTGCCCTTCCCTCCACAGGCTGCACAGCCCTGAATTTCCCGTTTACCGGTACGGTCTGCTAGCCTATCACAACCTCCATCCTGAC
The DNA here is from genome assembly GCA_910584575.1 of uncultured Dorea sp. Lineage (GTDB taxonomy): Bacteria > Bacillota > Clostridia > Lachnospirales > Lachnospiraceae > Sporofaciens. Next base: position 48,678 of record CAJUBG010000013.1, on the reverse strand, counting down.
TCCGTCCTTCCCGCTAAGACCAGTGAGGAAGTGATAGCGCACCAGTTCCTCTGCTTCTTCACAGGCATAGACGTTGAAATAGCTATGTCTCATAAACTCTGAAAGGTGTAAAAAAACATTTTTTGCCAAAACATAAGAAAATTTCTCTAATAATATATTAACACAAATCTTCTGGCTCTCATCGGACTTGACATTGTACTCGCTTACTCCGTCCTCAACTCCGAGAAACAACCGAATCTCCTGAAGCATCCCCGGCTCTGCGTGCGGACGGAATTCTTCAAAAATTTTCAACTTTTCTGCCGTCATATTCTTCTGCTCATCCTGGCCTGAAAGGGGTATTACTGTTACCCCAAAAACAGCCGATAACAAAGATACACCAGCACCATTACCGCCACGCAGGCGGCCTCTGCCAGAATAAGCTTCTCCTTTCCCTTCTTCCCGTCTTTTCGCAACTCCTCCGGCTCAAACAGCATCCCCCAAGGGCTGTGCTTCTGCATAGTAAGGGCAATTCCCTTCTTATCATTCTCTCCAATAGCTCTCAGGAATTCACGCCAGTTTCCCTCCAGAAGCTTCATCCCTCTGATTAAGTCCGCCTGCATATTCTGGTTTTTCATCAACGCCTGGAAGAAGCCGGCCCGTTCTGAATAAGCCTCCTGCTGCCGGTATGCCGCGTCCTCTTTTTTCTCTATAAATATCTTATATGCGTATTGAAGCCCCTCCTGGGCCGCTTTCTGAGGGTTGTTCGTTTTATCGTAAATATTGGTCGTGTAATGATATACTTTATAGACGCCCTTCTGGGCAAGATAATAATCCACCATCTGGTTGATAGCGCTCTTTACAGGAACCTTCAATGCACTGTCCTTTCCAGAGCTTGCCGCATACATCTGCCCCTTGATCGAAGTAAGCGCCGCAAGAAGCCCTGTCACTTCCTCGTTCTTAGCGGTAATCTCCGGATTCTTAAGCAAATTACCCTTTCCGTTCATATGTGCGGCAAAAGTGTTGGCCCTTTCCAGCTCTTTTCCCGTAACAGCCGCCTTTCCTCCCGCAATGCCAGGCGCCGCGGCAGCGTCCTTTGCGGCTCTGCTTAAGACCTGATTCCTCTGGCTGATCTGCTGTTCTCCGGTACGGCTTTTGACATCGAACTCCTGGTTAATCTGAACATTCCTTCCCTTAGTTACACTATAAATTCTTCCTTCCTCGTCATTTGCTGCGGACAGACCTCCGGAGGATGCATTTGAAACAGTAGCGGTATACATACCTTTCTCGCCCCTGCCGCTTTTGTACTCCTGCATCTGTGTTTCCGGCATGAAATATCGGGTGTTTCCCGTAGTCTTCATGGTACCCCGTGTATAAAATCTGTCCGCAGCCCTGGGAGAAATCGACTCGCCTGTGGTCTGCTTATATACGCTGGATTTTACAATCTTAACTGCCTCTGTCTGCCCTGCCCTCTCCAACAGCTCTAGCAGTTCATTCAGATCCTCCTCCAGCAAAAGATTCAGCTTTTGAGACAAAACCTCATTCAGCCGTTCCATCTGAGCCGCCTGTTCATCTCCTATTGTGTGCGTCAAAATCGCTTCCAGAAGCGCTAGGTAAAGCTTGGATAATTCCTTCAACTGCGCTGAAAGTATCTCGTCCCCATCAGGAAACCATGCCTGAAATGCTTCCCACAACTCCATCTCCATCTCAAGGGTCCATTTGATATTCGCATCCTTCAGAAGCTTCCCTTCTATCCCAAACCACTTACTCTGCTTGGAAAGTTCAGAGGTATCCCGCTTCTCCTCGGTCCGGTCGCGGCTACCGTCCTCCCTTTCGGCTTTCCTGTCCGCGCGCTCTTTCTCCAGAGCCTCCTTCGCTTCTGCGGCATGTCTGGCAGCCTCCGTAATCAATACCTGTCCTGCCTCCATCTGCGCGCACTTTCTTGCTATCCTGCTCTCTGCTGCCACAGACGCAGCCGCTGGCATGGCTGAATCTCCTCCTGCTTCTTTCACCCTTGGCATCCTCTATCCCCCTCCGTCTGAGCGTCTGACGCCTCGTTCTTACAATAAATATCGACGCAATCACAAATGACGTAACCTTTTATCCTATAATTTCTCAAAACATATCTTGGAAAAAAAAGGAACGGGTAATTCCTTCCCGTCCCTTGCTTACTTCCATATTCTGATTGAAGCCTGTTATTTAACTCCTGCTTTCTCATAGTAGCTGTCAAACAGATCGCCGATTGCACTGTGCGTATCCTGACAAATAGACGGTAAGGACTTGCCCCATGACTTGGTAGCCTGCTCAAATCCCTTCTCTACCGCTGCCTGCATCTCTTTCATCTTATCCGGATCGTCACCTGCAAGCGCATAAGCAAAATCAAAGATTCTCTGTGATGTCTGCTTTACACCCCAGTATCCGTCCTCAGAAATCGCCTGCTGAGCCTCTGCCTTGGTCTGTGCGTCTACTGTGAAGTTGCCGCTGGCAATCCTTCTCCACATATCGTCGCCCTGTGCGCTCACGCCCGTAATTCCCTGCTTCTGGAACATCTGGGTCATCATGTTGGTAAAACGTGCCATCTGGTTATCCAGATCAGCCTTCAGGCTCTGAACCAGTGAAGCTCTCTCGGAATCACTCATCTTGTTCGTTACTTTTGTGTCTTTACTAAATTCTACGCGGTCTGTGTTAGCCTGGGAATTCTTGTTGCCCACAGCGCTTACCGCATCCTTGTTCTGCTCCTGTGCAGCCTTGTCTGCTGCCGCTGTCTTGTTCGCATTTACAGAAGTATAGCCAGTTGTTGCCTGGACATTCTGATAATAAAGGTCATCGATTTTCACAGCATTTCCTCCTTTTCTTCTTCTCATGATCTAGTACAGAATTGCACTAGCGTGCTAAGAAAATCATATTTATGTTTATATTACTTATATCGGCGGCAACATGAAAAAATTAAGGAACTCCATGTAAATAACTTCCAGTTTTCCGCTATAAGCCTATCTTCCTTTGCTCATCCTGACACAACGCTCACACCACACATACAGATCCTCATACACCTGCTCTCGGTTCGTCTCATTCAAAAGCTCATGACGGCAGCCCGCATACAGTTTAATAGCAACCTTCTTAAATCCCGCGGATTTGTACTTCTTATATACTTTTTTGACACCCTTGCCATAGGCCCCCACCGGATCGTCCGCCCCGGCGGTAAAAAGTATAGGCAGCTCTCTCGGAATCCTTCCGATACTTCCTGCTCTGGCCAGCACCTTCATTCCCTCAAACATCTGGTAATACCCGCCAACCGTAAACCGGAACATACACAGCGGGTCTTCTACATACCGTCTGCAATGCTCTGCATCCGAAGTAACCCATTCTCTCCCTGTCTCGCCTGGTTCAAATCTCTTATTAAAGCTTCCGAAGCTTAAATTATCCACAAATTCGCTGCGATATCTCCATCCCTTAAACAGAGCCGTCACACGGCATATAAGCTGTCCGGCTTTAAGCACCGCCAAAGGCTGGTATCCCGTCCCCATAATAACTGCGCCTGCAAGTCCGTTTCCATGCTCGGTCAAATACTGCCTAAGCAGAAACGAACCCATACTGTGACCTAGCATCAGATAAGGAACGCCTGGATACTTCTTAGAAGTAATCACCCGAAGCTGATGGATGTCTCCAATTACACACCGATTCCCATTCTTTTCAGGAAAATATCCATAATCCGCCTCGTCCGTCACAGACTTACCATGTCCCAAATGGTCATGTCCCGTCACATAATAACCCCGCCCGCACAGATACTCGGCAAATTCATGGTAACGCTCAATGTATTCCACCATCCCGTGGCAGATCTGAAGTATCCCCTTAGGCTCATCCTCAGGTATCCATTCCACGGCATGCACCTGTGTCTTCCCGTCTCTGGAAAGATAATAAAATTCCTTCTTCATCTTTATCTGTCTTCCATCCTTACATAATCTCTATGCTCAGCCAGCGGCTTGTAAGCCGGCCTAATAATCTTGTCAACGTTCCTTAACTCCTCCAGTCTGTGAGCACTCCATCCCACAATACGCGCAGCCGCGAAGATAGGCGTATACAATGCCGGCGGCAGGTCAAGCATACTGTACACAAGGCCACTGTAAAAGTCCACATTCGCATTAACGCCCTTATAAATCTTCCGCTTCTCGGCAATCACCTTGGGCGCCATATTTTCAACCATCTCGTAGAGTGCATATTCCTCCTCACACCCCTTCTCCTGTGCGAGCTGCTTCACGAATACCTTGAAAATATCCGCCCTTGGGTCAGACACAGAATAGATAGCATGTCCCATTCCGTAGATCAGACCTTTACGGTCAAATGCATTCTTTTCCAGAAGGTTAATAAGATATTGGCGTACCTCGTCCTCATCCTTCCAGTCTTTTACCACCTTTTTCATATCCTCAAACATCTGGGTTACCTTAATGTTAGCGCCGCCATGCTTAGGGCCCTTCAGAGAAGCCAGGGCAGCCGCAATCGTAGAGTATGTATCCGTTCCTGAGGACGTGACAACATGGGTCGTAAATGTAGAATTATTACCGCCGCCGTGATCCATGTGAAGCACCAACGCCATATCCAGAATCTTCGCCTCCAACTCCGTATACTTCCGGTCCTCCCGAAGCATCATCAGAATATTCTCAGCCGTAGATAATTCCTGGGAAGGCGCATAGATAAACAGATCCTCGCCCAAACGGTAGTTATATGCATGATAGCCGTAAACCATCAACATAGGAAATTCACTGATCAGGTTCAGGCATTGGCGCAGCACATTAGGGATTGACGTATCGTCCGCCTTATCATCATAGGAATATAGATTCAGAATCGAACGAGACAGGCTGATCATCATGTCACGGCTTGGCGCCTTCATGATTACGTCTCTTACAAATGTCGGCGGCAGAGTCCTGCGTTCAACCAGCGTATCATGGAATACTGCCAATTCCTTCTCATTCGGCAGCTCGCCAAACAACAGAAGATAGGCAATCTCCTCAAAACCGAAATGATGATCCTCAAGGAAGCCTTTCACCAAATCCTTGATATTATATCCGCGGTAATACAGATTACCGGCACAGGGAACCTCCACCCCGTCTACCAGCTTCTTCGCGCACACATCGGAAATATTCGTGAGTCCTGCGAGAACCCCCTTTCCGTTAAGGTCGCGAAGCCCCCTCTTTACTTCATATTTTGTATACAGTTCCTTGTCAATACCGTTATTTTGGTCGCACAACTGAGCAAAATGCTCAATCTCCGGCGTCACCTCAAACAGTGAAAACTCCTTCTTCCTATCCATATACACCTCTCCTTTTTTTGTTCTGTAAAACCATCAGTTACCATCTATGATGAAAGGCAAATCCGCAGAGTCTCTTATGTATTCGCAAGATAATTGCTCAACTCTGCAAACTCCTCCAGTGTCAGGGACTCTCCTCTGACACTGGCGCCCTTGCCTAGCTTCTCAATCGCCTCCGTAATTAATTCTTTAGAAAAATCTAACCTGTCCGAATTCTTCAACCCATTGGCAAGCGTCTTCCTTCTCTGGCTAAAGGAAGCGCGGATAATATCAAAAAGCAGCCGTTCATCCACGACCTCCACAGGGGGATGCTCATGGCAGGCCAGCCGTATTACCGCAGACCCCACCTTTGGCCTTGGCATGAAGCAGTTGGGCGGCACATTCGCCACAATATAGGGGCTTGCGTAATACTGTACCGCCAGGGACAGCGCGCCGTAATCCTTACTGCCCGGCCCTGTCTGCATCCTGTCCGCAACCTCCTTCTGCACCATGACCGTAATACTTTCTATCGGCACATGCTCCTCGAACAGCCCCATAATAATGGGAGTCGTGATATAATAGGGAAGATTCGCCACTACTTTCACCGGCCTCCCTTTATTTTCCTTATCTACAAGGCTTCGGATGTCCAATTTTAAAACATCCTCATTGATAATCCTCACATTCCCATATCCCCCAAGCGTCTCCGACAGTATGGGAATCAAATTCTTATCAATCTCCACAGCTATAACCTTTCCCGCCGCCTCGGCAAGATACTGTGTCATCGTTCCGATTCCCGGCCCGATCTCAAGCACCATATCTTCTCTTTTAATATCTGCCGCACGGATAATCTTATCTAGCACATGGGTATCAATCAGAAAATTCTGACCAAACTTCTTCTGAAATGAAAAGTTATACTTCCGCAGAATCTTTATAGTGTTCTGTGGAATTCCTAAGACTGGCTTATTCATATGTGTCTCCTGAATTGTGGTAATGAACATTATTATACATTATTTCCCGCTTGAAAAACATAGAAAAAACATTAAATAAAGATTAAATTTCCATTAGTTTTGTGATATACTCTTTATATCTTAAAAGGAGGGTTACACATGGCTTTAGCGCAGGCAAAACTTAAAAGGCTCGATGATATCTACGCCCTTCCGGACGGGCAGCGTGCAGAACTAATCGACGGGCAGATGTATATGATGGCGCCGCCAAATACAGCACACCAGAAAATCAGTTGGAAATTGCACCAGACCATCGCAAATTACATCGACTCAATGGGCGGAAATTGTGATGTATTCGCCGCCCCATTTGCTGTCTTTTTGAATAAAGATGATTTTAATTATGTAGAACCTGACCTCTCTGTAATCTGTGACAGAAATAAAATTAATGACAAAGGCTGTTCTGGCGCGCCTGATTGGATTATTGAGATTGTCTCCCCGTCAACCCAGACAATGGACTACGGAATAAAACTTTTCAAGTACCGTACAGCTAATGTTCGGGAATATTGGATTGTGAATCCAGTCACTCACATTGTCAATGTGTATGATTTGGAGCACGATGAAAAGACTCGGCAGTACAGCTTCAACGACAATATCCCCGTATGCATTTATGAGAATTTTAGCGTCTGCATTTCCGGCTTATTATAGTGAAAAGTTTTCACATGGGGCAGCTACCGCCTGACCTTCTTCACCCCAAAGTAAATCAGCACACAGGCCGCTGCCCCCGCGAGTCCCCAGGCCCACATCGGCACGTCATGAATATTATAACACCGTACATTAATCCACATCTGGTTAATCGCCTTATTCTGCCCGTCGTCAAAGTTCACCATCAGCGCAGACCGTTCCATAGCGTCCCCTGTGGGATAGCGGGCAAATAGCTGCCGGTATACCTGATCCGAAGGCGCCGTAATCACATACGCATCGTCCTCCCCAAAGAAATAGCCAAGGTCATACTCCGAAGTATCCGTCTCATCCTCTCCGGCGCCATAGCAATAGTCGGCATACTCAAAGATACGCATATCGTCGCCTCCGGAAATGACGGAGGTATACCCCACATAATACATATTCCGAATCACATTGTCCGGCCTGGAATTAAAATTAATAAACGCCTCCGCTGCGTGCTGCTTTGCAGCGTCCCCGTTAATCCCGCTTTTCAGCATTACCCATCCGTCAAAATAAATATTGGTGGCTTCCCTGGGGACTGCAAATGCAAGAGGAAAGCCGTCTTCATCCGCCTGGTCCATAGTATACACGCCGTCTCCTGACCACTGGTAGTTTGCCGCCACCTTTCCTGTCACCATGTCCGCCTTACCGGAATCCGTTTCAAAGGAATAGGCATTATCCTTCACATCCTGAAGATACTCCTGCGCCCTGGCAAGCGTCTCCTTGGAGGTGTCGTTCATCTCCTCCTCAAGCCGCTTCTGGTAATCCGGTGCGTTTATGAATTCCTCTGAGGTCAAAAGCTCTGATTTAATAGCGCCTACCGCGGCAAAATAAGAATCCCGCACATTGTCCTTCAGCGTAATCTTTCTCCGGTATGCCGGATCATTCAGAATCTTCCAGCTTGAAGCATCCTCTGCGCTTACCAGTTCTGGATTATATACAATCCCTGTAATCCCCCACATGTACCCTGCCGCATAGTCGGCCCAGGGCCTGCCTTCTATTTCATTTTTTTCAAAAATATCTCTGATATAGGGCGACACTCCATTTGTATAGTAATTGTTCTGATCCGAAGTATCAAAAAAATCCTCCGACAGCGGCACAAGCTTATCCTCTGTCAATAGTTTCATAATCATATACTCCGACGGACAGACCAGGTCATAGGTATCCCCCAGAGTCAGCATGTTATACAGGTCCTCATTCGTTCCGAAGGTAGAATACTCAATCTTCACACGGATTCCATAAGTGTCATAATACCATTCAGCGAAATCCTCCATCATGGTATTTTCTCCGATAATATCCCCGCTGTCAAGCTCTATGGTTTCCTCCTCGTCCCAGTCTCCAAGGTCAATATATTCCTCCCAGTTGCAGATACGTAAGGTGACCTCCTTCTCATCTCTGCCATCCGCTGCACTTACCGCCACAGAACCGACAGAAAATGAAAAACACAGCCCAAACGCCGTACAGACAGCCATTCCCCTAGCAACAGCCCTTATACCTCTCAACAATCCCACAGTCACACCCCCTTCCTTTCCTGTACCTGCCCCGCAGCGCGGACATTCATAATCACCGAAAACAGTACCACCAGAAGAAATATTACCGTAGATAATGCCCACAGAGCCGTCTTAATTGTAGTCTGGGCGCCTTTGGTCGCATTTACCACATAGGTACTAATCGTGTCAAATGTGGCCGGCTTGGTATAGGTTGCCACAAAATAATCATCCAGCGACAGAGTCACAGCCATAGCGAAGCCAGATATAATCCCCGGAAAAATCTGCGGGATTACCACCCGTGTCAGCGCAACAAGGGGCGTAGCCCCCAAATCCAGAGCCGCCTCGTAGATACTGGAATCCATCTGCTTAAGCTTTGGAATCACGGACAAGAACACAAACGGCGCGCAGAGGGTCACATGTCCCACCACCAGGGGAATAAATGTATCCTTACTGATACCGAACACCACTACCAGAAGAATACAGATAGAGAAACCTGTCACCACATCCGCATTCACCACCGGCACCTGATTCATCGTGGTTATCGCCGACGCCATGCCCTTCCTGGAATAGAACGAGCCGATTGCGCCTATCGTCCCCAGAACTGTGGCAATCACAGCCGAACCCAGGGCAAGGGATACGGTCCCAAGAATCATATTTACCAACTCAGGCGTAGTAAAAAGGGTCACATAGTTATGCATGGAAAATCCACGGATTGCACCGATATTCGTGGCATCCGTGAAGCTGTATACCGCCAGCACCAGAATCGGCAGATATAGAAACAGAAGGACAAATATGATAACCAACCATTTCCACGCTTTTCTCATCATAGCAACGCCCCTCCTCTCGTATTGTCCTCCTTTGCCCCGCCGGATAACAGCGTAAACAGACAGATGATTCCCAGAAGAATCAACGCGATCATGGAACCTCCGTTCCAGTTATACGCCGCAAAATAGCTTCCAATCAGGCTTCCCATAATGTAAGTGCTGTTGTAAAGCATATCCAGCACCACATAATTTGTCATGGCAGGCAGGAAAACCATGGATACCCCGCTTAAAATCCCCGGCAGCGACAGCGGCAGGGTCACCTTCAAAAATGCCTGCGCCTCTCCGGCGCCCAAATCTCTCGCCGCCTCCAAAAGCGCGCCGTCCAGCTTCGAGATGGTCGTATAAATTGGCAGAATCATAAAAGGCAGAAAGTCATAGCTCATACCAAGCACCGTATTGAGAAACGGATGGTAAGCCAGATTCCCCTCAAGCCAGGTGAGAATCTCCTTCAACGCGGTTATGCGCAGAGAAAAATTAATCCACATAGGCATAATAAAAATCAGCACAATGACCGTCTTTCCCTTCATTCTGCCTGTGGCAAGGATATACGCCAAAGGGTATGCAAGCAAAAGGCACGCCACCGTGGTGACCGACGCGATACCAAAACTATAACAAAGGGTGCCAAGGGTGTTCGGGTCAGTAAAAAACCCTGTCAGATTTTGGACGGTAAACTGCCCCTGCCCGTCTGTAAATGCATAGTAAAGCAGCACAATCAAAGGCGCCACGACAAAAAGCGCGAGAAAAAGTGCATATGGAATTCCCAGATATTTTCTGGAAAAGGTACGTTTCTTCATGTATCAGCCTCCTACTTCTTTACTGAAAAAATCATCTTATCCACAGGCATCAATAAACCGACTTGATCCTCCATATTCCAGAGATACTCGTCATTTACCACAAAATCCTGTTCCAAATCCGTGTGTATCACATAACTGTAATGGTCGCCCTTGTAAATCAGGTTACTGATATATCCCTGCACCAGTCCGACCTCCTGGTCGTCCGTAAGCTCGATATCCTGGGGCTTAATGCTAATCTTGATTCGTACTTTTTTCGGGTCAAGCTCAAGACCTTTGGCATCAAGCCAGCTTCCGTCCTCTGACATGACGCTTCCTTTAACAATATCCGTCAGGCTCACGTCCAGAACCGTACCATTGTACTCCAGCTCATAATTCTTATTAATCTCCGCCGCAAAAATATTGGTGTGGTCCTCCGCAAGCATGACATGAATATTGTCCGGCTCAACCTGAACCCCCACACGGTCCCCTACCCTGGCAGAATGGACAGACTGGGCAACAATCTCATTTTTCCCGGACTCCACGGTAATCTCATAGTGCATCCCTTTGAAAATTACAGAGGTTACAGTCCCACGAATCCTCCCCTGCTCAGGCGCAGTCAGGTTTACATCCTCCGGACGCACCACGGCAGTAATGTGGGTTCCTTCCTCAATATCGTCCACACAAGGGAACTCCCCTCCGCAGAAACGTACCTTTAACTTCCCTGTCATAATTCCGTTGAAAATATTACTGTCCCCGATAAAATCAGCTACAAATGCATTAATCGGCTCATTGTAAATATCCTCCGGCGTGCCAATCTGCTGCAGCTTTCCCTCCGACATGACCACAATCTTATCCGACATGGTGAGGGCCTCCTCCTGGTCGTGGGTCACATAGATAAACGTAATACCAAGCTCTCGGTGCATTTCCTTAAGCTCTAACTGCATCTCCTTGCGCATTTTTAAATCCAGCGCCCCCAAAGGCTCATCCAACAGGAGAATCTGCGGCTCATTGACCACCGCCCGCGCAATCGCCACCCTCTGCTGCTGCCCGCCGGACAGGGTGTCAATCCTCCGGTTCTCAAAGCCCTCCAAATCCACCAACTCCAGAACCTTCTTCACCTTTTTGACAATCGCTTTCTCAGGAGTATTCTTCTGACGCAGGCCAAAGGCGATATTCTCGTAAATGTTCATGTGCGGGAACAACGCATACCGCTGAAACACGGTGTTAATCGGCCTCTTATTCGGCGGCAGGCTGGTAATCGGCGTGCCGTTTAAAAGAATCTCCCCCTCTGTCGGAATGTCGAAGCCGGCAATCATCCGCAGCGTCGTGGTCTTTCCGCATCCGGAGGGCCCCAAAAATGTGATGAATTCCCCCTGCTTCACCTCAAGATTAAAATCGGACACCGCCGTATAGCCGTCCTCGTAGGTCTTGGTAATATGCTTCAATTCAATAATATTCGTCGTCTGTTCCATCTTCATCCCCCTTTGCTTTTATCAGAACGTAGGCGGCGTGCTGACCCAGATAAATTTTGCCGGCCTGCTGCCTGTGTTCTCGATCCGATGCTTACGCTTCGCCGGATAGTAGAAGCTCTCTCCTGCTTTCACCGAGTAAACCTCATCCCCCAGATGCAGCTTAAGCCTTCCCGATATGAGATACCCAAATTCCTCGCCGTCATGGGGTTTATCCTCCTCCAGGCTTTGATGGGGCTGAACCACCACCAGCAGCGGCTCCATCTGGTATCTCTGTGCCGTGGGGACAATCCACTGAATACTGTTCCCTGCCTCATCCACTTTCTCGAAAAAACCTTCCTCCGAAAATACCACGTGTTCTTTTTCTGTTTCCTTGAAAAACTCAGAAGCAGTCGTCCCCAGGCACTCGATTAAGTCAAGTAGTGTCACGATGGACGGGGATACCTGCCCCCTTTCCAGTTGGGAAATGAAGCCCTTGGTCAGTTCTGTCCTGTCGGCCAGCTCTTGCTGCGTCAGTCCGTTCCGGTTTCTCAAATCCTTAAGCTTATTCCCGATGTGCTCATTCACATATTCCAGTTCCATAAAGTATACCTCATAACTAAACCAAAAATATTTTTTTACTAAACTTACATGCTGAATTAATTATACTCTTATTAAACTTTTTGTCAATTATAAATGTGATTATTTTGGTATAATTTCTCAACAATTCTCCCCTGACTTCATAACCTAATATAAAAGCCTACAAAAAAGGAGAATATAAAGCCTATGGCTATCGGTTACTTACTTATACAGGCCCGTACTGCCGGCGACGCTCTCCCCTTAAGCGGCGTACAGGTCAGAATCTCGGATATGGATTCCAACACGCTCTACGTACTGACAACAGATGAAAACGGAGAAACGCCAGTCATTTCCCTGGAAACCATTGATAAAAGTTTTTCACAGACTCCTTACTTTAACGGACTGCCTTTTATAAGTTACTCGGTACTTGCGCAAAACTTTGGCTTTGATTCCCTGTTTGTCACAGATATTCCTATTTTTGACGGGGAAACCGCCGTATTGCCTGTTGTCCTCACTCCAATGCTAAAGACACAGCGTCAGCCTGCCACAAGGGAAATCTCCGTCGGGAAACCCGCAGTAGCCATGAGAGATACCAGTGAACAGGAGGGAACATATATTGAACCACGTATCCTGCGGCAGGTTGTAATCCCGAATCTGATTACAGTCCATCTTGGAACGCCTAGTTCTAACGCGCAGAATGTACGGGTATCCTTTCCCGAATACGTAAAAAATGTAGCAAGCAGCGAAATCTATCCCACCTGGCCAGAAGCGTCCCTGACCGCAAATATTTACGCGATTATTACTTTTGCGCTGAACAGAATCTATACAGAATGGTACAGAAGCAGAGGTTATAATTTTGATATTACCAACAGTACAGCTTACGACCAGTATTTTGTACAGGGACGCCCAATCTACGACTCTATCAGCCGGATTGTGGATGAAATTTTCAATGAATATGTGCGCAGGAGAGGGCATAACGCCCCTTATTTCACCTCCTTCTGCAACGGAACAACGGCTACCTGTCAGGGCTTGTCTCAGTGGGGAACCGTAACTTTGGCTAACCAGGGGATGACTCCGATACAGATTCTCCGTTCCTACTATCCAAGTGATATAGAGATTGCAGAGACGGAAATCGTCACAGGAATTTTGTCCTCTTATCCAGGAACCCCTCTCAGGGTCGGAAGCACGGGACTCGACGTTCAGACAATCCAGACTTATCTGAACCGTATCCGGAGGAATTACCCCGCGATACCTGCTATAACGGATGAAGCAGGCGTTTTTCAGGACAGCACAAGAGCAGCCGTAACAAAATTCCAGAGTATCTTCAACCTTACGCCAGACGGTATCGTGGGGAAATCTACCTGGTATAAAATTTCCAGCCTGTATACGGCAGTTACCAGACTGGCCGAGTTAGACAGTGAGGGCGGCGCTCTTGGAATCGGTACTGTACCTCCAAGCAGCGTACTCAGACAAGGCTCGTCCGGACCAGACGTCATTACTTTGCAGTACCTTCTGGATGTTATTTCAGAGTATTATCCGGAAGTCCCAGGACTTTCACAGGATGGAATCTTCGGCAGCGGTACGCGCCAGTCGGTTGTCGCTTTCCAACGTGCAATGCAGTTGGACGCCGACGGCGTTGTGGGACCTCTTACGTGGAAGGCGCTGTATAATACTTACCAGGGGATTATGCAGAATGTACCGTCACAGAAGCCGGATGAGACGGATACTTTCCAGTACACCGTCCAGCCAGGAGATACGCTCTGGCTGATTTCCAGGCGGTATGGCACTACCGTTGAGGCAATTAAACGGCTGAACGGACTGAACGGGGATATGCTGTATATCGGGCAGGTGCTTAAGATTCCTGCTTCTCAGGCGGGAGGGTATCGGGAGTATACCGTCCAGGCAGGGGATAGCCTTTGGCTGCTGGCACGAAGGTTCGGTACCACGGTTGAGGAAATTATGAGGCTGAACGGGCTGACGAGCGACCTGATTAATGTAGGGCAGGTGCTTAAGATTCCTTATGGGAACCAAGCGTAAAAAACCAACCGGCAATAAGAGAAGAATATATAATCTTCTCTTATTGCCGGCTGGCTTATCTATTATTACTTACCACGTTCACCCACTAACCCGATTTAATCCCAATTTCCGCAATCATTCATTATTAAAACGCCTTCCCCGCAGAATGGACATTCAGCAGCCTCACCCTCCTGAAAAGCATCACCTGTATTCCCACAATCCGGACATGGCGCAAAATAGGTCTGCCCTGTATGGTGTAAATAAATAACCGGAACAGCTATTACCTTTTTACATTGCCGACACACTGACGGATAATAGTTAAATTCAAAAGATGGTATCTGCTCATCCTTGGTATCCGCTAAAATTTTCTTTTGAATATCTGCCGGAAATTCATCCAATACATTTTCCAATGCTGCGTGACTCATACCATGTCCAAGAAAAAGCTGCCATGATGCATTGCAGGATGGACATACCAACTCGCTAATCCTTCCCAAATATTATCCCTCCCTTTCTATCTTTTCTCAAAGCAGTTATGCACTCAACAACTGAAGAACTGAATTCGGTTGTTGATTAGCTTGGGATAACATCGCCTGACTGCTCTGAACCAGAATCTGGTTACGGACATATTCCATCATTGCCATAGCCATATCTGTGTCTCGGATTCTGGACTCTGACGCCGTCAGATTTTCCACCACATTGCCAAGATTGGAAACCGTATGCTCCAGACGATTCTGGAGTGCCCCATAGTAACCACGCAGAAAACTAACCTTATCAATTCCATCATTTATTTCTTGAATAGCGCTGCGGGCATCCTCCTGCCCTAATACATTCGTTCCTGTAATTCCCAAAGCATCCGGATTCATTTCAAAAAGTTCAACATTAATCAAATTATCTTTTTTGCTGTCTGACCCGACCATTAATTGTATTCCCGTGGTGCTTATCATCTCGCCCGGCGGAATAATTGCTTTATCTACCACATGGAATGCCTGATCTGTCTTTACGCTGTCCCCAATAATGGCATTACCCCCAACATTCAATCCGGCTGTTATGACCGAACCTGCACCGCCTTTAGACGCAAAGGCCAACTCCCGTGTAAACGCCATCAAACCTGCATCCGGCTGACTGAATAATCGTTCCAACTCAGCCATATTATTGATTTTGCCGCCCGTATGCTTGGATATTGCATCATACAGACTCGCTTTATTATTTATAATATCATCAAATATTTTATCCATGCCTGCGGCAATCCCCGGTCCGGTAACTGCTCCGCCTCCATTTGCAAGATAACCGATATAGGCGCTGGCAAGATAGCCGTGTCCGTATGGTCTTCCTGCCACAGAATACTTTTTCAAATAATTCCCAACCGCCGCATCCTGAGAAGTATCGTTAGCACTGGAAATCTGTGACGCAATCTGTTCCAGTTCAGCATTCCAATTCGTAGGAAACCCTCCTCCTGCAAGCTGTGCAGTCCCTTCTTTAAACCATTCTGGAAACTTTTCCGCGCCATTTCGTCCACTCATACCGTCTGTCATCGTATATTGCATAACAGAATGCATTAATTCATGAGCTATCGTAGACTCCAGCTTTTCCGCGTCCGGACTCCCTGCTTCTATGGATGTATCAGAAAAATCTGCGGCATCTACTCTGATCTGCATGCCAAATGGCCTGCCGTCTTTATAAAAAGAAAACTGTGCATAAGCCAACATACCGTTTCGCCCGTCAATATTCCTTACATGAAGCTCCATCCCTATTTTTTCGCTTCCAACTTCATTTTTTAAAGCCGGAAAGGCATCAAAAATTTGGGAAATCGCATTTGGGAAAAATTCTGTTGCAATCTTTTCGGCAAGCGCCTCATGACCGCTTGCAGCTCTGCTTCCACCTACACCTGAAGCACCGTTTTGCATGTTTATGTAGTCTACTTCACAAGTCCGGTTCTGCAAATCCAGAGTAATTCCATATGTAGCTATGCCCTCCCTTGAACCATTCAATTCTTCTCCAGGAAAAAGCTGAATACTGTTAAACGTTGTTGTTTTTCCAATTCGGGATATCTCGGTTTTTATCTGCTGAACCTCTGCATCCATCATGGCACGTTCCTCGTCAGAATACGTCCCACTCGCAGACTGCACTGACAGTTCCATCATACGGTTAAGCATGGCATGAACTTCTGTCATAGCGCCTTCTACTGTCTGCACCAATGATATGCCGTCATCGGCATTCTGGACAGCTTGATTCAATCCTGTTATCTGTGCCCTCATCTTTTCAGACACAGCAAGTCCAGCCGCATCATCTCCGGCACGATTAATCTTATATCCTGAACTTAATTTTTCTAAATTCTTCGCAATAGATGAATTATTTCCGCACAAATTTCTATATACATTTAAAGATGAAATATTATGCTGAATCCTCATAATTAATCCCCTTCTCTAATACACTCTCAAAGCATCCTATCTTGGGTTATTAGAAATATAATATATATATTATATATCGGCATACCCATCTTTTATCTTAATATTATTACTATTACAGAAGCTTGACAAACCAACCGATAGTATGTTAATATCAAAACATACTATCGGTATGTTAAGGAGGCAAAAGACTATGGCCAGAAATAAGCATCCGGAAGAAACCGTTAATTTAATACTGGATGTTGCTTCCCGCCTGTTTATGGAGAAAGGGTATGAACGGACTTCCATCCAGGAAATCATTAATAATCTGGGCGGACTTAGCAAAGGTGCGATCTATCATCATTTTAAATCAAAAGATGATATTCTAGTCGCTGTTACATCCAAAATGACAGCCGAATCTAATCGGCTGCTTGCGGCCATCAAGGAACGCACTGACCTTAACGGAAAAGAAAAGCTGAAGGTCCTTTTTAAAGAAGCGCTTGTTCGGCCTGTTCAGAATGAGCTCTTTTCCATGGCTTTGGATTTCCGCAATAACCCCAAGCTTCTTTCCAGCTTTTTGCAGGAAACCATAGAGAACGCAGCCCCCAATTATATTTTGCCGATTATCAGACAGGGAATCTCCGATGGCTCTATCGAAACAGATTATCCTAAGGAACTGGCTGAGCTTATTATACTTGTGGCAAATATATGGACAAATCCTATGATATTTAACTGCTCTGCGGAAGAAGCCTATCGTAAGTTTATGGTATTTGGCCAGATGCTTAAAGGCTTGGGGCTGGATATCGTGGACAGCGACATGGTAGAAAGAGTGCAGGAGTTGACGTCTATCTATCAAAAAACGAATAAAGTCCGTTACAATTCTGCTCTATAAGTAGGGCAGAAAATTTTTAAGCAGATACATACCGACATGCGGTATTAATTTGATATATAATAATATGGAGGTTTGGAACATGAATCAAAAACTATTTTCAAAAGATTTCACATTAGTCGTCATCGGCCAGATTATCTCACTGTTTGGCAATGCAGCTTTACGATTTGCACTACCATTATATTTATTGAATTTGACAGGTTCTTCTGCGCTTTACGGAACGGTAATGGCATGTGCCTTTATTCCGTCTATCCTGCTGTCGCCTGTTGGCGGTATTGTTGCAGACAGGGTAAACAAAAGAAATATAATGGTTATCTTGGATTTCTTTACGGCAGCGGTTATTCTGACATTCCTCCTGCTGATGGACGGGGTCAATATTGTCGCTCTTTTAACAGCCACACTGATGATTCTGTATGGCATTGCGGGCGCCTACCAGCCTTCAGTTCAGGCAAGTATCCCTGCCCTTGTGAAGCAGGAGTATATTATGGCAGCCAATTCAACCATCAATATCATAAGCAATTTTGCGGCTTTAATCGGTCCGGTGCTTGGCGGCGTCTTATACAGTGCATATGGACTGAAGCCAGTATTATGGACCTGCACGGTATGCTTTGTCTTATCGGCAGTCATGGAGATTTTTATTTACATACCGTTCCAAAAACCAACATCTGGCGGCAGCATATGGCGAACGGTAAAGTCTGATTTTTCGGAAAGTATTCGATTTATCCGGCAAGATAAGCCAGTAATTGGGAAAACGCTTTTGATTGTCTGTGGAATTAATCTGTTTCTGTCTGCAATGATCATAGTCGCATTGCCATATCTGGTTACAGAAGTATTCGATTTGGGCGCAGCGCAGGCAAACCGGCTTTACGGCTTCGCCCAGGGCGCTATGGCCGCAGGCGGACTTACAGGCGGAATCTGCGCAGGCATATTCGCAGATAAACTATCCATTCAAAAAGCAGGGAACCTGATTGTAGCTGCTGCCGTTTGTATATTTCCTATTGCTGCCGCGCTGATCTTATTTTCGTCGGGGATGATTAACTATATTGTTATCACTTTATGTTGTTTTATCATTATGATATTTTCGACCATTTTTACTGTTCAGATGCTGTCCTTCATGCAAAAGGAAACGCCTCAGAATTTAATTGGAAAGGTGATTGCTGTTGCGCTTACCTTTTCCATGTGCGCACAGCCCTTGGGCAATGCATTGTATGGGGTCTTGTTTGAGCTTTGTGAGGGGTTTGAATATGCCGCTGTATTATTTTCAGGCGTTGTGTCGCTGATTATTGCTGTAAGGGCTAGAAGAATTTTTAAGATTTTTCAATAGAATAAATGTATTATCACCAGTTGAGAAGATAACATATAAATCGGGGCTGTTGCACTTTTATGCTTAATGCGACAACCCCGTTTTCATTAAACCACTATCAACATTCCTCCATACAATATGATATTTTACAATTTTTCTTATAACATGCAATCCCATACTTATGGATTATCTTTATTCCACTCTGTTTCAGACCTTCTGAATACCCATCATTTTCAATCTGCTCCATAGCTTTCGCACAAGTCTGTTCATATCTGCCATCCTCCGCGTATTTCACCTCAATGATACAGCCCGTTTTTGACAAAGGAACTTCAAGCCTGATATCCGTATACCCTTCACCCGATTCCGCATTAGACCTGACACTCCAACTGCCTTCTGCCCGCAATAATCCCAATAACATCCCATGGTAAAAATTTTCTTTCATATCCTTTCTTACATAAGTATCCCGAATACTAATCGACTCCGCCATAAAGTCATTGAACAAACGCTCTACATCTTCAGCCTCCCCGTGTCTTACTGCTTCACAGAAATGATTCCATCTGGACGTATCACTGACAATCTTCTTCTTAAACCAGGACCGAATCCGCTTTTCATAAATCCCTAACACTTCTCTGTTGGGAATTACAAGCCTGTGTACCCCGTTTTCAGGCTTACCGGCATCTGTTAGATAACCGGTTGCAAAAAGAACACTCCACAGGTACGTCTGCCTCACATCTTCATCCTCGCTGCCTAAGTCTGTATACGTCAATTCCGGAATCAAAACTTTTTCAACCGCTTCGCCAGAAATCAGAGCTTCAATCTGACTTTTTGTCGTTTCCGTCGCAGTCGCAAGAATATCCTGCACAATCTCATTACTGCTGCTGTTCTCCCAGTGCGCTTCCATCGGCGCACCCCGCCATATCCGTAATTTATCACACTGGTTAATCACATCCCAGGGACAATACAAATCCGTATCACCAAAATGATAGCCATTATACCATTCCTTCATCTGTTCAAAGGCATCCTCAAGTCCGTAATATAAAAGCATTTCCCGCACTTCTCTATCAGTAAATCCAAAATACTCTGCAAAATCTATATCAGAAATTGTCCTTACTTTAAAATTGTTCAATCCTGTAAAAATACTCTCTTTTGCAATCCTTAGGCATCCTGTAATTACAGCAAAATATAAATTTTCATTTGTCTTGAGAACTTGGCTGAATAAAGAACGGATAAGATATACCATTTCCTGATAGTAACCCTTTTGGTAGGCTTTGTCCAGAGGCACATCATATTCATCAAGCAAGACAATCACAGGGATTTCATAATGTTTATAAAGCACTTCTGTTAAAAACTTCAAACTATTGTAAAGGTAAACCGGCTTCTCAAACTCACCTTCCATCAGTTTCTCCAGCTTCTTCTTGTCAAATTGCGTCAGATGATCGCTCTTAAGAAGTCCTCCAAAACGTCTTGCTTCTTCACTGACCACAATCCCAAGCATATCATACGCTGTCTGATAATCTATACCTTCCACATCCTTCAGACTAATTGATATCACGGGATACTTTCCCAAATAACGTTCGCAGATTTCTTTTTCTCCTGAAATCTCCAGACCGTCAAACAAAGAAGGCTCTGTTCCAATCTCAAAAAAAGTTTTCAGCATATTCATGTTCAAACTCTTTCCGAAACGTCTGGGTCTTGTAAAAAGATTCACACTTCCTCTAAAATCAATCAACTCGCGAATAAAACCTGTTTTATCTACGTAATAATAATCATCTCTTTTGAAATCCTTAAAAAACTCAATCCCTATCGGAAGTTTTTTCTTCTTTTTCATAAGATTCCCTCATCCCGCATTTTGCTTCCAATCTTCCACTGTTATATTTTCAGTATATCAATTTTCAATAACAGCTTCAACTCCTATCTCATAATCTCCTCAATCTCCTCAATCGTCCTTGGAATATCCGCAGACAGATTCCGGCACCCGTCCTCTGTAATCAGGCAGTTATCCTCCAGACGGAATCCGATTCCCCATTCTTCATGGTAAATACCTATATCCACACAGAATACCATTCCCAGCGCAGTCTCAGCCTCGCGCGCCGACACCATATCATGTACGTCAAAGCCTATATGGTGCGCGCCGCCATGCCACATATAAGTACCAATCTCATCAAATGAACCGCACACCCCGGCTTCCCGAAGCTGTTCAAAATTATACTTCTTTATCATCTTGTCCACATCCATCATGGGAATCCCTGGCTTCAAGATGCCAAACATATACTGAGAAGTCCGATACGCACACTCGTACAACAATTTTTGCCGTTCCGTATACTTTCCATTGCAAGGCCACGCCCTGGAAACATCCGTCACCAGATAATCCCAACGCACGCCTACATCATTTAGCACCATATCCCCATCCTGCGCCTGACCTTTGTAGCTGTCATAGTGAATACAGAAATTATTCTTTCCGGTGCTGATAATCGACGAAAATCCTGGCTCAAGAACTCCGAACTGAGCTAACGCATAATCATACTCCGCTTTATACTGATATTCATACATTCCTGGCCTTGAATGTTCCATCATGGCTATAATTCCCGCCTTTGTAATACGCTCTGCCTGCTCAAGCGCCTCAATTTCGCAAGGCTTTTTAATCAAACGCATTTTCTTAAGGATTGGAAGGGCATTTTTTAACTCTATCTGAGGATACCCCGTCTCTATGTACTGCCGCATCCAGTCCGCACCATTCCAATTCCTGCGCCCCACTTTGTGGTCTATGTCAAGATAAATGCTTTGAATACGCTTCTCTCGGACCATCTCTGCAAAATAAGACTGCCATTCGTCGAAATATGCGATATCCTTCATTCCGGATATTCCTGCCGCATCCTCCGGCTTGATTCGTGCCCCGTTCCAACGTTCCTCAAATGCATCCGGCGCAAGGATAAACAGCTTCTCCGCCAGACCTTCTCCATCTTTATACAGCATCAGAATGCTGTCCCTCTGCTCGATTCCTGTCAAATATATAAAATTACGGTTCGCATAAAACGGATAATCATCATCCGCAGATTTCCGCAATGCTTCGCCGCTTAAAAAGATTGCTAGCTCTCCTGACTCCATATATTTTCCGAAGGCTCGCCTGTTGTCCACATAAAATGACGCTTTCATTGTATTCTATCTCCTTTGTAAATATATTTTTCCCCAGAACTGGACATAAAAAACCACCGCCCCCGGAGTTCTCAAAAGCCTCCAAAAACAGTGATTTTCAAATGCGCGATCAGGGGCTCGAACCCTGGACACCCTGATTAAGAGTCAGGTGCTCTACCAACTGAGCTAATCGCGCATGATTCTTAAGTTTTCTTTATTATTTCCTTAACACAAACGCTATTATATAACATGTTTCACGGAAATGCAAGAGGTTTTTTCAAATTTTTTTATTTTTTTTATTTTCAAGCTTCTTCATAAGATTTTTGGCGAAATTACCGCCTCAATCTCGCCAAAAATCCTCATATTATCCCAACTGCTTTGCAATCTCCCTCAGTGTGCGGTCTACATTATTTCCATGAACGTACACAATCTTCTGTCCTTTCTTTCTCTCATTCATAATCTTATAGTACAGGCCATGCTTCAAAATGTCAGTATTCACAATAATATATTTTTTATTATGTAACACAGACGGATCAAAATTCATATAATCCGACGCTAAAAACTGGCTGCCTGGCAGACACCGTCGCAGCTTCTTCTGCCAATTACGATGTCCGCCAATTACGATACTCCTCTCTAACCTACCGACATCGAACATCTGACTTCCCTCCTCGTCCGGCTCAGTCTCCGCCTCATCTGCCTCCTTCTTACAGAATACAAACTCCCTCAGCTTAATAAGCTCTGCTTTCTCCTTCTCATGCTGCTCATCCTTCCTGATACTCTCCCACTTCATCCTCTCCATCTGCCGTTCTGCCTCTGCCAGCTCATGCTCTTTTTCCTTCTTCTGCTGCTCAAGATTTTGTATCCTCTCTGCCATGCGCGCTCTCTCATACTCCATATTCTTTACGGCGCTTTCCTCACAGACTCTCTGGTACTGTATCTCCTCCGGTATCTCGCTTTCATACATGGCCTCAATCTGCTGTATATATTTGCACAGGGTCGCGAGCAACAGAACATACTTATACCGTTCCCAGTCTTTTTCCTCAAAAATCGTACACAACATCTCTGCCTCCCACTTTTCCAAACATATTCCATATAAAGCCCGCGTCTCCATACCGAATATATTCAGCAGATTCTCCATCTTTTCCCACCTCTCACACATCTCCTGATTTTCCTTCTCCAAAAATTCACTCACATAATATGCCCCCGGTTCCCAGTGCTCTCTTAAGAATTTCCTGTAAAGCCGCTTCCCCTCCGCCATATCAACCTCCGTCTCCTGCGGATGCAGCCGCCTTTCCTCATAGATTTTCAGCATACAGACCACCTGGCAGAATTGATAATCTAAAAGCCTTGGAATGTCCAGATCCTCTGCGATTACCATTTCAATAACCATCTGGCATAAGCTAAGCTCTACTAATATATCCTTTTTCATAATCTCCTCGAACTGCTTACCTGTTAAATGGTCAAGCTTCTTAACCACATTTTTCAATGACTTGTAACCCGCATAAATGATATTCATAACCATCCGGTACTTTTGCTCAGACTCCTCCTGCCTGAGCAAAAGCAGTAACCCAACCATCAGCCTTGCCGCCTTCCTCTCATCCAGCAGAAATTTGCGCAAAAATCTTTCCGACTGGTATTCAGACCCCTGAAATATCCTAAGGCACTCCTTCTCACAGCCCGCTAAAGACTCTAACAGCATACTCCGGCACCGGTTGTTTCTTACAATTCCATAGACAATAAACGGAATCACATCGACCTTTGTTTCCTTCTGGTGCATCACCCGTATCGGTTCAAGCAGTCTGCGATGAATCTCCGATAACTTCTCGAACCTCCCGTCCTCCAATTTTTCACCAAATATTTCCTCATAAATCTGCTCGCGCTTTTCCTCATTCAGCTCTACTCTCAGCGCATAAACCCCGCTTTTCTCCTCATTCTCCAGAGAGCACATCCTCCTCCCGCACTCCGATGCTACCACCGGACTCGCCAACATTTTCGATGCCAGAACAGGCGTTTCCATGCACATATCTACAAATGCTGCCTTTGTATTCACCTTACACCGCAGCCCATTAAATATTATCATATTCTTGTCCATCTCAATCCTCCTGAAAATACTGCGCAAAACCATTCAACTAATTTCTCTGAACCTGCGAATCTACTGCAACATAGGCATCCCTCCCATATAAAGTGCTGCAACTCTTGACATTGAAATAATCTGGCGAACCGCCAAAGATAAAAAATGAAAATCTCAGAATACATGAAGCTCATATACACATTTCATTTGATGTAAATAATTCTAGCACAGCTTTTCTAATGCTACAAGAAAAACCGTTCGACAAATTCTGCAAAAATTTTCTGTTGATACAATATTTGAGCTGTTACTCAGAAGGCTCATATTTCCTGCCAAGTCAGCATATAATGAAAAGCAGAGGTGTCTTTCTATGAAAACTGTAAAATTAAACTTAAAACTAATGGCTATAAATCGTGTTAAAAAAATACTAAATCCGAAAAAATATATCTCTCAAAAGGACAGGCCCTATGCGCTGGCCGCAATCCTACTTGGCTTCCTGAATCACTTTCTCTACCAGATATCCAAAGGCTCGGCCTTCGTCGCCCTTTTCTGTCCGGTAAATGAGTCCGTCTGGGAGCATTTAAAGCTGATATTCTTTCCAATCCTTTTTGTATCCGCAGCGGAATACTTAAGATTTCGTCCGGAAACAGTTCGCTTCTTCTACTACCGTTTTTTGGCCGTCTTGTGCGCCATGATTGCAACTGTTACGTTGTTCTACACTTATACAGGAATCACAGGGAAAAATTTTCTTGTAATAGATATCCTAATCTTTCTTATTAGCATTTTATTCGGATTTTATATGGATGCACATTTTTATCAAAGAAGCATGCCGAATACATCCCAGGCAGCGACCTTTTCGTTGTGGATTGTCACATCCCTGTTCTATTTTGTATTTACATGCTTCCCTCCGGACATCCCTCTCTTTTTTTCCGCGCTTTAAAGGGAGAGGCGCCAGCCTCCCCCTTAACCTTTATTTCCATATGCCGTCCATCTGACAAACCAAAAGACGTTTTACCTTCTCCTGCTCATGGAATTCGGCGCGAAAGATTCCATCACAGCAATCCCGATAGAACAGCTTCGTTCCCACAGCCTCGCCGTCGTTCAGATAGACCTCCACAAGTCTCCTGTCCACGAATATCTCTGCTTTCCAAAGCTGTTCCATTTCTGTCACAAACTGTATGTTTTCTGATTTGACTCCTTTCGTCCAAAGCCGAACCTGAGAGCCTTCCCGCAGTAACCAAATTTCTCCTGCCTTAGAAACTCCTAACAATATACAAAAATCTGTATCACCGGCGAAATCAATCCTTACATAGTAACAATTTCTCTCTAACTGCTCTAACGACAGATTTTGTCCCGCCACGTCGCAGATATTTTTCCGGCACAACTGATAGATTTCCTCCACCGGCTTCTGACACAGCCGCCCGTTCCGGACAGAAAGCTCTCTGGGAATCGTCATTGCACCGCATGAACCATTGACCTCCGGCATATGCTCTTGATAAAAATCCGCCGTCCATCCAATGGCAATCCGCCGCCCTTTATGCTCAAATGACTGTACCGCATAAAAATTACTTCCAAAATCATAGATTCCTTTATTTTTCGGATAGAACCTGCCCTCCTCATAATCGCCGATATACCAATAAGTAGGCTGGTATCTCTGCTGCTCATCCCAATACAACATCCACGAGCCTGCTGCTACGAACTGCCCGTCTAACTCAAAGAAATCCGGACACTCAAACGTATGGACTCCTTCCGTCCGTTCTTCAACTAACACACCTTCATATCTCCATTTCTCCATATCCTCTGAACCAAAGCGTGCAAGCGTCGGAATTCCGTTTATCTTTGTTCCGATTACCATTTGCCAGCGTCCGTCCTGCCAGTAGACCTTTGGGTCGCGGAAATTTTCAAAGGCAAAGGTATCGTCTGGCCGTTCTACCACCGTAACTTCTTCGCCAAAATGAATACTGTCCTTTGACCTTACCATGGTCTGATACTGACGGGTATTCTCCTTGGTTTCCTGGGGCGGCCCTATATGGCGCGTCAGATAGAAAACAATCTCATCCTCAAGGGGCACGGCGCTTCCCGAAAAAGCGCCTCCTCTTAATTCTTTCTGCGTAAGAATCTCCTCCTGTGGCTGCAATGTGTAGGGTAAATGAACCCAATGCACCAGATCCCTGCTCGCCGCATGGCCCCAGTACATCACGTCCCACTCCTGACTATGAGGATTAGCCTGGTAATACAGGTGATAATAGCCCTTATAATAACATAGTCCGTTAGGGTCGTTAATCCAGTTCTTGTATGCATTAAAATGGTACTGCTCTCGGTTAGGCGTGTCATACCATGCACCCAGATTTACGGTTTCTGTCCATTTATCTTCCTCTGCCGCATATTCAAGAAAGCAAACGCCTGTATCCATTATATCCTCGGCTTCTGACAGGTAGGCAATGCTTACCATACAATCTAAAAGCTCTAGTTCATACTCTGAGGCATTTTCAACAGGTATTCTATGTAATTGATATCGGACAACGCCTGCCGGATATTTTTGCCAATCTTCCCCAGACTTACGCAGCCGCAGGCTTCCTTGTTTTCCCTCCAGTGATTTCAGAAAGATTTCCAGACATTTGTAATCTCCTGTATGTATCCTTCCCATTGCTTGTCTCTCCCTTCAATCCAAATTCAAACCTTCTTTTTAGCACTGAAAATATTATAAAGGGTATGGTCGGAGATTGCAAATCCTGTCTTTATCAAATAGTCCCTTAGACGCCAAGTTGTTCAAACCATTCACACATTCTTTATATTCCATTGTAAAACCTTCACCCGCTTCCAACAGTTCTTTAATTTTTTCCTGTCTCATCGCCTTCCTCCCTAAATCTATGTAAATATTCTTATCATTAGTATCAACATATAATATAACCCCTTCTACACAATTTCATTAATCCCGCTTACATTATCTACCCGAAATATTTTCGTAACCTTTTTCTTCTTCTCCCGCGTCTCCACCATAACCCACTCCTCATCCACATCTACCAAAATTCCCTTGACGGAAAACAAAATATCAACCATCAACGGTTCTTTCAATAAAATCTCACAGGTCTTTCCTCGATACTCTGGAAGAATCTTCCGAAAAGAACGATTAGGCTTTCTATTATTCCCCTCTCCCATTTTGCAAATGATATAAATCAAAAGCCCAATTATGATACACAAGAGTAACTTCATTGTCCCTCCTCCTCAATCACAAACCCATCCACAGCATTCACATCTATCAGCTTTATAACGGTTTCCTTTTTAAGCAGCGTGTTTTCCTTTGTTCGGATATATTCCACCCGAATCCAATCCTCTGTCACCTCCAAAACCTTCACTTTCCCCTTAGACCCGAACCCTGCATCCATCTCCAAAAACAGATCCGTATCCGAATAACTAATCCTGACATATTTCCCCACAAGGCATTTTAATATCCGCTGATCCGGCTTGCTTTTCTCCTTTATAACGAACTGTACCCCGTCTCCCACCAAGTCATCCAGGCTGACCTGATATATTTTCGCAATCTCCGCCGCCTTATCTAACGCCGGCGCCCCTTGCCCACATTCCCAATTCGAGATTGTCTGCCGTGTAACATTTAATCGCTCTGCCAAATCCTGCTGGCTGTAACCATATTTCTTACGAAGGGCAACTAATTTCTCTCCAAGCATATTCTGTCTCCTTTCTCCTCCTTCAGTGTACGCTAAAGGATGGAAAATAACCAGCAAATTACTTTGGAATTACCGCAAATTTATTTTACAATGGCAAATAAACTCTAGTGCCACTGCGTCGTATGCTCGTCAATCACCTTCAATGTATCATGGTCTACAAGAAAGAAGCCTAATATCTGTGTATCCATAACTACATTTCCGTTCTCGTCGCAATACTCCTCCTCATAGACAAACTCGTCCTGCCCCTCATAATTCTTCATATAATCATAGGTAATCTTCTGTACCCTGTATCCCTTCACACCGCCGTCGAATTCTGTTTCCTCCCGATATACGACAGCATAAGGCCATCCCTTTGCATCCATCATCGGCGTAAATGTCGTATCAATGCCCTCGGAAGCCTCAATGCCCGCAAGCCTTCCATCAGCATAAAGATAATCCGCTATCGCCTCCATCTCCCTGTCGATACGCTGAAATTTCTCCTCTTGCGTCTCCTCCTCGTAAAACGGCTCGCCATCGTCAATTATTTCCGTCTCGTCATCAAAATCCCTCATATCTGACACAACTCTACGAACAATTCTGGAACTATACTGGAATACATAGTACACACTAAACCCAATATTCACAATCATTGAGATAACGGCAGCAACTACAATCAAAACCGCTTTCCATTTTTTCATAGCGACGCACCTCCTCAGAATTTCCTAATACTATGATTTATTCTACCATCTGTTTAAATACTAATCAACCTCGCCCCTTCCCCAAATATAAACAAAAAGAGCAAAGCCCTTATCCCCCGATAAAGGCTTCACCCTATCTATTTCCCTTGCATCCTCTTAATCACCTTAAGCCTGGTAAATTCTTCCCTTTCCTTCTCCTCCAACGCATTGTTAATCGTATACACCAGATTACTATACATGGGAATTGTAATATTCTTAAGCGCATTCGCCCGCTTCTGGGTCTTCTTAATATTCGCCGCAAGACGATATGCCGCATTCTCAACCTCAGCCAGCTTAATCGTCAGTTGCTTCACCGCCCGAAAGGCTTCTCTTGCAATATCAATCGACTCCTTTGTGGTACCAAAGGCATATGTCAGATCATTCTGCTTATCGTCATACTTGATATGCGGAATCTCCGTCCCCATAATACTCCTTGCCTGGATACGGATTGACTCCTCAATGGGAACGGTAAACGCCAATTCCTGCACCTTACTGATTCCCTGCTCAATATTCGCACGCTGAAGGCACGCATACGCCCTGGTAAAAGTGATATCAATTTCCTCCTGTATATTCTTCGCCTCGTCAATCAACTCCATCAATTCCTTAAGAAGAATATTCCGCTTCTTATCCATAAGGTCATACCCCTGATGGGCAAGCGCAAGAGAATTCTTGGCAAGCATCAGATTACCCTTGGTGGGAAATTCTCTTGGGTCCATATACCGCCCTCCTTATCACTCTCTGCCACCGTCGCCTGGCTCTGCCGTCTGGGGATAATACTTCTCAACCAGCTTCGTATCAATCCTGTCAAGTTCTTCTTTCGGCAGGACTCCCAACAACTCCCATCCAAGATTCAGCGTATCCTGAATCGTCCTGTTCTCCGTAGGCCCCTGGCCGATATAACGCTTCTCAAACTCCTCGCCGAATTTCAGATACTTCTTATCAAGCGGAGACAACTCATCCTCACCGATAACCGAAGCCAGGTTCCTGGCCTCCCCCACCTTCGCATAGGCGGAAAACAACTGATTGGCAAGCCCCTGGTGGTCTTCCCTGGTATACCCCTCGCCAATTCCGTCCTTCATCAGACGGGACAGGGACGGCAGAATACTAATGGGCGGATAGACCGCCTGTCCGTGCAGATTCCGGTCAAGAACAACCTGCCCCTCCGTTATATATCCCGTCAAGTCCGGAATCGGATGAGTAATATCATCATTAGGCATGGTCAGAATCGGAAGCTGCGTCACAGACCCATTGGACCCCTGCACAATTCCCGCACGCTCATACAGAGTAGCCAGCTCACTATAAAGATACCCAGGATATCCCTTTCTTGATGGAATCTCCCCTCTTGAGGAGGATACTTCACGCATTGCCTCTGCAAATGAAGTCATATCCGTCAGGATAACCAGGATATGCATATTACACTCAAACGCCAGATATTCCGCAACCGTAAGCGCAACCTTCGGCGTAATCAGACGCTCTACCACAGGGTCATTTGCCAAGTTCAGGAACATACACACATGGTCAGATACACCACTCTCCTCAAAGGTCTTACGGAAGAACTCAGCAACGTCATGCTTTACGCCCATAGCCCCAAACACAACGGCAAAATTCTCATTGGTTCCATCCCCAAGGGACGCCTGCTTTACAATCTGCGCCGCCAACTGGTCGTGAGGCAGGCCATTTCCCGAAAAAATGGGAAGCTTCTGCCCGCGAATCAGTGTGGTCAATCCGTCAATGGCAGAGATTCCTGTACGGATATAGTTCCTGGGGTACTCCCTGCGCACGGGGTTTAAAGGCAGGCCGTTTACATCCCTCTTTTCCGACGCCCCGATAGAGCCAAGCCCGTCAATCGGCACTCCCACGCCGTTAAATGTACGCCCTAGCACCTCCGGCGAAACAGCGACCTCCATGGGATGGCCGGTCAGCCTGGTATGGGTATTCCGAAGCGACATATTCTCCGTCCCCTCGAACACCTGGATCATCGCCTTATCCTCATACAACTCCACAATACGCCCCATCTTCTTCGTATTGCCATCTACCACAAACTCCACGATCTCATCAAAAAACGCACCCTGCAGCCCCTCCAACACAACAAGAGGGCCGTTGATACTGCTGAGTCCCAGATATTCTATTGACATGTACAGTTCCCTCCTTATGCGTTCTTCGCAATCACGCGATTATAGAATTCATCAATATCTCTCTTATACAAATCCAACAACTGCAAATTGTCATTAGGCACGTCATACTTTATGGCAATAACCTTCTCGAAAATACCCTCTGCCTTCAATACAGACATAGGCTGCCCCATTGCCACCAGATGCCGCGCAGTCTTGTACAGATACAGAATTACCTCCATCATCTTAAACTGCTTCTCCATAGACACACAGGTGTCGTCCTTGTGAAATGCATTCTGCTGCAAAAATCCCAGACGGATAACCTTCGCAATCTCAAGAATCAGCTTCTGGTCATCCGGAAGCACATCCCCGCCGATAAGCTTTACGATTTCCATCAGGCTGCTTTCCTGATTTAAAATCGCCATCATCCGGTTCCGGTAGTCTACAAACTTGGGAGACACATGATCCGCATACCATCCGCTTAAGTCGCTCAGGTACTCGCTGTAACTGCTCAGCCAGTGAATCGCCGGAAAATGTCTGGAATACGCCAGAGACTTATCAAGCCCCCAGAAGCACCGGACAAAACGCTTCGTATTCTGAGTCACAGGTTCAGAGAAATCTCCGCCCTGAGGAGAAACCGCGCCGATAATCGACACAGACCCCGTCTCTCCGTTTAAAGTCTGCATCATGCCCGCCCTCTCATAGAAGGCCGACAGCCGAGACGCCAGATACGCCGGAAATCCCTCCTCAGCGGGCATCTCCTCCAAACGTCCGGAAAGCTCACGCAAAGCCTCCGCCCAACGGGAGGTAGAATCCGCCATAATCGCCACGTCATATCCCATATCCCGATAATACTCCGCCAAAGTAAGCCCCGTATAAATAGAAGCCTCACGGGCAGCAACCGGCATATTGGAAGTATTTGCAATCAGCGTGGTCCGATCCATCAATGGATTGCCCGTTTTAGGATCCACCAACTCCGAAAATTCTTCCAATACCTGGGTCATCTCATTTCCACGCTCACCGCATCCGATATAAATAATAATATCCGCATCCGCCCACTTGGCAATCTGATGCTGCGTCATGGTTTTCCCTGTTCCGAAACCGCCGGGAATCGCCGCCGTCCCCCCCTTTGCAATGGGGAACATGGTATCCAGAATCCTCTGCCCTGTCACAAGAGGTACGGTGGCCGGAAACCGGTGGCTTACCGGACGCGGTACACGAATCGGCCATTTCTGAGTCATAGTAAGCTCTTTCCTGGTACCATCCGACAATTCCAACACAACCAGGACATCCTGGATCGTATAGTCGCCGTCCGGAACCACAGACACCACAGTACCCTCCACATCCGGAGGCACCATGCATTTGTGCAGAATCGCCTGCGTCTCCTGCACCTCGGCAATCACTGTCCCTGCGTGAACCGCCTCGCCTAAAGCCACAGTAATGTGAGTCTCCCACAATCTATCCACATCCAGCGAATCTACGCTGACACCTCTGGTAATAAACGCGCCGCCATTATCGGCAATCCGTTCCAGAGGTCGCTCAATTCCGTCAAAAATATTATTCAGTATCCCAGGCGCAAGGGTCACGGAAACCGCCGCCCCAGTAGCCTCCACCGTCTCTCCCGGACGAAGCCCTGACGTCTCCTCGTACACCTGGATAGTCGTTATATCCTTGTCAAGAGAGATAACCTCGCCAACAAGCTTCTCCTCGCCGACATACACCATCTCCGACATCTTAAACTCCGTCTTATCCTTCAGGTAAATGACAGGCCCGTTAATCCCGTAGATTTTTCCAGCCGTAACACTATCCAACCTGCACACCTCCCTTGAACATGAACTTCCTGTATTCGTTCTCAATCGCGCCCTTAAAGGCATGGTCAATCAAAATATTCTTCTCCTGGATTACCGCACGCACGCCGCCGATAAAGTCCTCCTTGCTCACAGTCAGGGCCATGCCCGTATGGTCCTCAAGATACTCCTTCTTATCCTCATCCGAGGGATTAATATAGATCGTCATGGGCGCGCCGTTAGCAAATTTTGCCGCCTTCTCGATATAAGCAATCAAAAGGCGCGGATATTCCTCTGACTTCATATATTCCTGAACTACTTCACGGACTTCCTCAAACAACTCCGTTTTCAGTTCCTTCTGGGTTTTACTCAATTCCCGCTTCAACTCAAGCTGCGCCTTGGACATCGCCATATTAAGCTGCTGCTGCGCGCCGACACGCTCAGTCTTCACCCGTGTCTCCGCCTGGCGGACCATCTCCGCCCTATGCTGCTCAAACACGCCAAGCAGCGCATCCTCATGCTGCTTCATGATCGCATTGCCCTCTGCCCTTGCTTCCTCCATTGCCGCCGCCTGCAGATGTGATATCTTATCATCAATCGTCAAGTCTGCCACCTCCCGATATCATTTATAGTTTCAGTCCAATCGCCTCATTTACATAAGAAGTGATAAAGTCTTTCTTGCGTCCGGTTCCGTGCCTGTCAGGAATCTCAATCAGCAGAGGCATGGTACGTCCAAGCTTAATTTCGTCAATCAAGTCCGGAAATTCCCTGCCAAACTTCTCTGTCAGCAGGATAATCCCCACAGTCTTATCGTTCATAGCAGTTTCAATCGCATCCCGCAGCTCATCTCTCTCATGGACAACGATTCCGTCTACTCCTGCAAGCCTCATTCCCGTCAGCGTATCGACATTATCACTGATCAGATACATCTTCATCTTACAATTTACCCAGGATCATGAAGGAGATGATCAATCCGTACAGACAGACACCTTCCGCAAGACCTACGAAAATGAGAGACTTACCCAAAGCGCTTGAATCCTCACTGATAGCGCCCAGGGCTGCGCTGGCTGCACTGGCAACGGCAATACCGCCGCCCACACAGGAAAGGCCGGTTGAAAGCGCAGCGGCTAGATATCCAAATCCGACAGCATTAGAAGCAGTCTCGGCAACATCTGCCGCCTGAGCCGGCGCACCGCCAAACATCATAATCCCTGCAATGGCAAACGCGCCGAAATAGAAGAACGCATTTACCCCAATGGCCCTCTTGTAACGCTTCTTCGTCTTTTCTCCAATCAGAAAGTACCCGAATGGAATGATGATGCTAAGCACCAGTGCCGCAATAAGTAATAATTTCACCGTTAAAGTCATGACATATATCCTCCTTATATCTACTATTTACTCTGCTTGTTAAATGGTTTAAATTCCCGTCCGCTTCCTTTGTAGAAACGGCTGAACATCTCATAATATTCCAGACGAAGTACCTGAATCCCTACGATCAGGCCCTCCAGGGCACACACGACTACATTTCCCAAAATAATGCCGAATAAGTTGGGTGTTCCGTTCTCTGCACCCGACAGCATCAGCACCACCTCCATAATCGCCGCATGGCTTACTGCAAACGCCCCGATACGTACATAGGAAAGGGTGTTGGAAAAATAGCTCAGAAGCGTCTCGAACAGTTCAAAGAAGCCTTGAACCAGAAACATTGCCTTGCTTTCCTCCATCTTCTTGTGGTTGTGCTCTACCAGATTCGTAAGCGGCTCCTTGAACAGAAAAATCAGTATCGGAATTCCAAGGAATACGGCCATCATTACATTTCCCGGAACCTTGTGTCCGGTCATATACAGTACGATGGTCAGCACAAGGAACCCATAGAACACAAGCCCCGCAACACCGTTTGTGGAAAACCACAGATTCTCCGTGTCGTGGGATTTTGCCGCGTTAATAATCTGGAAAATCATAACCAGAATATTCAGGGCCATACCAAACGCAATCGCAATAATAAACACCGTATTCAACTGGCCGATAAACGGCAGATTCGTCATTGCCTCCACAGGACGCATCCAGACCGCGGGAATGATATCCTCAAATCCAAAGATACTGCCGAACATCACGCCAAAAATCATAGAAAATATACCCGCAATGGACACAATCCCCGCCAGACTCATCTTTTTCTTTATGTAAATCAGACCGCCAATCAGGAACAGGCAGAAGCCCTGCCCCACGTCGCCGAA
The DNA here is from genome assembly GCA_910584575.1 of uncultured Dorea sp. Taxonomy (GTDB): domain Bacteria; phylum Bacillota; class Clostridia; order Lachnospirales; family Lachnospiraceae; genus Sporofaciens. Next base: position 14,317 of record CAJUBG010000013.1, on the reverse strand, counting down.
CATTGCGCCAAAGATAAATGTATAAGTTAGCGCCACAAACATGGTCGGATCCATCTCATCATGGGCCGGCAGCCCGTACATTTTGATAAACAGCTCAAAGGGCTTAAAAAATCTGGGATTCTTAAGCTTCGTGGGTGGCTCTCCAAAGAACTTCTCACGGTCCTCCTCCACCACAATAAACACTCTGTCATCGTCTTTTGCTTCCTCCATCAGAGCCGCTACGTCGCCTTCTCCCATCCAGCCGCAGAGAATATAATAATCCTCCTTAGTATCCCCTACGTCCGTCCTTGCCGCCATCTTTCGCACATCAAAGTTATTTGACAATTCCTCAAGCCGCTTTCTGGCGCCTAAAATTTTAGCGGCATGGCTGCTTACCAGTTCTTCAATCTTCCGGTCAATCTCCTCTATCTCCTTTTTGACCTCCTCGATATCCTTCTGCATACTCATGCAGGCATCCTTCGGAGTCCCGATAAATTCTGACGGAATCGCAATCCTCTCAAAATGCAGAGAATTAAATGCCGAATCTACCTTGCTCGTATCCACATTTGATACGAAGTAGCACCCATAGACATAATTTTCATTCCTTGTCCCCTCCAGGAACACAGCCTGCAAATCGCCGAACAGATACTTCTCAAGCCTCTTGTAATAGTCCACTCCAATCCGTCCGAAACGAATCTTCATGTACCTGTAATGCATCGTCTTATGCAGCTCTAAGTCAAGAGGTGAAAACGGCTCTAACACATTCAGCCGTTCTCTTACTTCATTCTCCTTCTTGTTCAGCAACTCCTTCTTTTCCTGCAAATCCAGATAATCGTGGTTAATCTCCCGAATAAAAGCAAGCATCTGCTCTTTCGACATAGACTGGTCAATATAATCTGCTTCCTGCGGTAAAAGAGCAGCGAACTGCTCTGCCTTTGCCAGGGCGTCTTTATAGGGGTTCACCTCCACGAAAGGCAGAAGATTATCTGTCGTCTTAAGCTCAGTGACCGCATTCTCAAGCTGCATCTCATATTTGGACAGATATTTGTCGCACACACGGTCTATATCCATTCTCGGACCGCTGATGCTCAAAAACTTCATCTTAACAATCATTGCATCACACCTCCTAAGTATCCTAACGTTTCTCTTGAAGATAAGCCGTAACGGATACATTCAAGGGCCGTAGTTAGTTTATATATCTCCTCTTCCTTCAAAAACAGATAGGTATTCACCGTCGCTATGGAATAGGGTTCCCGTCTCCGGTCACTGATATACTGACGCCGCAGGCACTCCTTGTAGGTAGCCTCCAACGTCTTTCCGCTGATATCCGCAAATTTCCTGGCATAATACGTCTCCTCCAGACGCTTCTCGTATTCCTCGACAGTGGGCGTCTCCACCAGCCCCTTAAACTCATCCACGCTAAGCCTGTACTGAACCGGAATAGTCATGGAATAGATGTCCGGCGGCAGTTTATGATAATACTTCTTCGCCCGATAAATCCACTGGATATTCAAAAGGTCAATCTTCATGCCAATATCCCGCACATACATTTCCCGTTCCTTGCCATTTAGGATTCTACGGTTCTTTCTCCACATCTCGGAGAAATAATACAGGTCAAGGGTCAGGTCATAGTCGAACAATGTAGCGCCTTCCGTCTCCCTGAGAGCCTTAAGCGGCGCATAATATTCCGTATCCTTAAGATTGTCAATCAACTCCTCCACATTCCGCGACGTAATCAGACGGTCTATGGATATCTGGGAATATTTATCAAAAAATTCCTTCTTGTACGCTATATCAAAGGGCATATCATAGTGGTTGAAAACGATACGGAGACAGTAATTAATCAAGTCGATTTCATACCGCTTCCAATAAAGCTTCAGAAACTTCTTCTGTTCCATCCCTGCAAACCGGAAGATTCTCGTATAGTCATCAAACAACGACTGATACAGTATCTTCTCCATATTCCCCCTGTGATACAGCGATACATCCATCTGTTCTACGTATCTTGCATAGGCCGGCTTCCCTTTCAGATACTCGATTGCCTCCGGCACGCTTCTTAGGTTCGCGATATTCTCAAAATCCCGACTGGTAAGAAGCTTAGCCTGCATCGCCCGTATCTTCGTTGTAAGCCCGCTGTACGACATCACATTCCCCATGCCCTACACCTCTACAATATGCGCCAGAATCTCCCTGGCATACGCAGTATGGTTTTCCTCGAATTCCTTCTTTAAGTTGTCAATCGTGGATCGGTTCTTTTCCCGCTGCTCTTTGAGAATCCTCTCCATCTTCTCATCTGCCTCCTGCCTTATCTGCGCTAACTGCTTTTGAGTCTCGTCCTCAATCGTCTCGTCAAAATGATCTCGCTCTGCCTGGATCTTCTTCTCGATCTCGCTCTTTTGGGCATGTGCATGCTCCACAATCGCTTCCGCCGTCGCCTCGATATCAGCCAGTTTCTTTACAACCGTGTTCATTGAGCCGCCTCCATTCCTTTACTTACCTGGGATTCTTCATCATATGTGCAACATTTTTTGCCGACATTTCCCGCCATTTTGCACACAATTATAATATACTCCGTTTTTTCCAAAATTCCATAGTAAAAATCAACAAAAAATCCTTTATTTGTTATGTTTTTCACACACTTATATTTAATTGACTTTTTCTCCTCCTCATTATAAACTAAGAAAAGTATGAAAACGCTTGAAAACAGGGGGAATCTCATATGCGTCTGAGAAATATACCGCGCGCCTGGGGCGTGTTAAATGAGTGTAAAGAAGTTGTTAAAAATGAGTCTGAATACCGTGGGAGATGGCAGGAGGTGTTCGGGAATTCCAATCCTGTCCATATAGAAATCGGGATGGGGAAAGGCCAGTTTCTTCTGGCCCTGGCAAGACAGAATCCAAAGATTAATTATATCGGAATCGAACGGTATTCCAGCGTCCTTTTGCGGGCGGTGGAGAAGCTTTCAGACGACAGCGAAGCCCCGCCCTCTAATATCCGCTTTATCTGCATGGACGCCCGTAACGTTACAGACGTATTTGCATTTGGTGAAGTTGACTGCATTTACCTGAATTTTTCCGACCCATGGCCCAAGGCAAGGCATGCCGCAAGGAGGCTTACCTCCAGGGAATTTCTGGCGCGGTACCATAAGATTCTGGTATCTGACGGGGTCATAGAGTTTAAGACGGACAATCGGCTGCTCTTTGACTTCTCGGTTGCGGAGGTGAATGCTTCTTCGGAATTTGTGCTTAAGGGATGTACTTATGACTTGCATCATGATATTGAGATGAACCAGGGGAATATAATGACAGAGTATGAGGAGAAATTTTCGGCTCTTGGGAATCCGATTTATAAATTAATTGCCAGAAGGGAACCTTGATGTTTCCCTCTGGCAATTATACTCATTTACCCTTTATTCTGATTAAAAAAGATTAACTTCTTCAAATCATCCGAAAATGCCAACTTATTTAATTCTACACCTTTTGCAGCATATCGGATATCCTTATATACTTTTTCTGAGCCATCCGCTTTTTTGGACATTATCACAAGTATCTGAGATGAATCATTCCCTAAATTTCTGATATCCTCAAGCAAACAGGAACTAGGCATAAAGTATCGCTTTTCCTTTGTAAATCCCAGACAATAATTCACATTCCCTACCAACCGGTCCACAGTTAATTTAGGCCGTATCCCATTATACGTCACAGTTATCTTGGATAAATATAGAAAATTTACTAATCTAGGAAGGGCCTCCATCTTTAATTTTGTCGTACCATCCTTACGCAAACAAATCTCTTTTTCTGCAATTTGATTACTAATACACTTATTATAAAAATCAACCGAATTTCTCCTTATATTTCCTTTAGAGTCAATATAATCTAAACCAGTCAGATGTTGGAAATGCCTCGCAAGAAATAAAGTTTCAAAAAAGCAGATTTCTTTTGTATATTTGTCAAGATAGATAAATATATAATTATTTCCTTTCAACTTTTCGTCATAATCCTTGGCTGCCGTAATGACTATACGCAGTATTTCTTTTCGAGTGTATGTACTTGCCATAAACCTTCTTCCTCCTGCATATTTTAAAAGGAGAGCGATAATACCGCAGTATTATCAACTCTCCTTTAGTGGCTAATTTTTGCGTTGTCCGCCAACCACCGGCACATTCGTCCGGCAAATCTTTCAGGTTTTTGTGTTGCCTGCCAACCACCGGCACATTCGTCCGGCAAATCTTTCGGATTACGGTGTTAGCCCACCCGAAACAGCACGCTGCTTCATCTGATATTATTATATTAATCTCATAAGATTATGTCAATAAGTTTTCAAAATATCCAACTCATGCCTGAAGCAGTTGAAGCACAAGCTCAGGACGTTTGCTTGCCTGCGCAATAATACTCTGCTGAGGCTGGCTTAAAATATCGTTTTTAATCTTCTCCATCATAAGTCCTGCCATGTCCGCATCCCGTATACGGCTTTCCGCATCTTTTAGGTTGGTAGTAGCGTGGGTCATGGCCTGGTACGCGTGCTCAAGGCGGTTGTAATCTGCCCCCATGACCGCCCTGCTGTCAGCAATACTGTCGTGTGCTAGGTCAACCTTCTTAAGAAGGTCGAGAGGTTTCTGGTCTTTATCCGTAAGATCTACCAGCTTCGGCGGGTTCAGCCGTAGCTGAGTCAGGGACAGGAAGGGCAGGTGTATGGGTATCATCTCAGGCTCTGGGTTGTGTCCTGCATAGATCTCGACCTCACAGTGCCGGAAATTCAACAACTGGCCTTCGGGCGGCTCAGGAGGAACAATTTCTTCCTTGGTTACTGTGTAGATGAAATTAGTAAACACGCCGCTTTCCACAGAGCCGATGTATTCCTGACCAGTCGAAGCGTCGTATACGATACCCAAACGTTTGTCCTGAATAACCAGGGACGTGGGCGGATCGCCGACTTCCATATCCGTATAATGCTTCAGGCTCGGCTTTACCTGATCGACGATGCTTTTTACAATCTGATCCCCTCTGGTAACCTTGGACAGTTCTACCGGAATGTTGTGGATCGTGCGGGTCACTGTCTGGCCGTTGATGGTGACGTCATGGGTAAAGGACGGAGGCGCGCTGCCGTCGTTTTCCCAACAAAAGTACACGTTGATGTATTCTCCCTCACAGGTTGCACAATTGACCCTGAACCCCTTTCCCAACAGGGTATCAAGATTGTTGGTGTTGATTGATGAGAAGTCCAGTATCTTCTGCTCATGGCCAACGGTGGTGCCGCCGGAAAACTGCACTGGGCCGTCCTTAATAATTCCGGATACGCCATCGGCGCCATCGGAAACTGATACCTGATAGGAATTACAGGTGCGCCGCCACTGGATAGACAACGACGCAGGATTCTTGCTTTCATCCACGGTGACTTGACAGTCTTTCCCAAACGCGTTAGTTGCCTTGACAGCAGCTTCCACAGCGGCCGCCAAATCCGTAAAACTCTTACAGCCGGAAATGTCGATATCGTTGTAATCAGAACGAAGGCCGGTTCCATCGGTAAATTCCCATCGGCATATGCTGCTGCCGCTTCCATTGGTGATTCCGAAGCCTTTACCGATAAGTTTAGCGGCGTCAAAAGGCTTCTCGACGGTAAAAGGAACGGACACCTCCTGGTTAAAATAAACGGTGCCTGAGGACAGAACATAGCTGCTGGCCGGTATCGCGGGCTTAACCTCAATAGTATTTCCCTGTATTGGAAAGGAAGGGGCATCGGTGTTGGGGTTCGACGCGAAAACCAGCGTATTTCCCTGTTCCTTCACGAATGTACTGCTGTAATTCTTAATCATATCCACCACCTCGGCGCGGATCTGAGCCGGACTCTTGCCATGGATATCATGCTTGGTCGGGGTTCCTGTTGGGCTGTAAATGGTATTGTTATCCTCCCCCATCGGAGTGGACGGATCTTGGCTGTCATAAAAAATGTGCGGCGATCCGTATCCAAGCTGAAAGGAGAACGGCGTTTTAAAGGCACTAATGTCAGGAATCTGTACGGTATACGTGCCGCCTACCTCCGCAGAAGGCGGGGTAGAACTCGTGTGAAAAGGAAGCGGGGAGGTCGTCCATTTCGGCCTGGCAGTATTGGAGGTATCCTCTTGCTTACCTTCGTTTGATTCCCAGATATACGCACTTGTACTGGATGAAGCGGAGACAGGCGTATCGACACGAATCTCCATGTTTGGCGCCGTATATTTTATATCCGTAATACTGCTATTGATGGGAGAAGTGTTCTTAATCTCATTTATAACAGCATTCGCAAAGACGTCCCTGGTAATCGTATTTGGAGGCTGACTAAAAATCTTACTGTATGGAATACTTGTGGTGGAGGGATTTAATCCGTCTATGTGGATATTTAGTGTATTCCTTCTCAAATTTGCAACGTCAATCGGCTCTTTAATATTAGACATATTGAAGGAAAGGGACAACTCCTTTCCATATACCGGCTGGTTGTTCGCAGTATCCTGTCCGTCCACCTGTCCTATCGTTTCCTTTCCCGCCGGATTTTGCACCTTCCAGTTGTTTTTATATTCTCCAGTTCCGTTTTTCGCATAATAGGTAGATGTGGTTCCATTCGCCTCTACAGAATATGAATATGTATCCAGGCTTGCCGTCAGGGTTACCGTTTTTGCGGTTTCATCCACGTCCACCTTGTCGATATGGGGAAACTTGGCAAGCTGCTCCATGGCCTCCTTGACTGTCTGGATATTTTTGAGCGAAACTATGCGCGGATTTGAATAATAATCGTGTTGGCTTGCATCTTTCCGGAAAGTAAAAGTATAGCTATCAACCATAAATGACTTCTTATCCAATAAGTCCGCATAGTTCATTACCAGGTCATCCGCCAGTTGGAACGTGGCAGTAGCAGGCTTTGCCTCCACTGGCGGGGCAAAATCCTCACTTTTCACAAAATCCATCTCACCCCACAATTGCTGATCCACGACTTTGTTAAAATCCTCCACATAGGTGTAAACAGGCTCGTCAGAGTCATTGGGGATACTGCGAAAAAGGGGAATGGTATTGTACCTGCTGGTTGATGTAATGTGGTCAATCTCTCCAAAGAGCTGGTTGATCTCCTCGCTCATGTAGAGACGCTCCTGGTCGCTGTAAGTGCCGTTGCTTGCCTGCAAGCAAAGCTCTCTGGCGCGGCGCAGCATCTCGCCTACCTCCTCCAGCGCGCCGTCTGCGGTCCGCGAAATGTCGATTCCCTCGGAAACATTGAGCTCGCAACGCTCCAGCTCAGTTATCTGGGCACGCATCTTCTCCGATACGGCAAGACCTGCCGCATCATCCGCCGCATGTCGAATCCTGAAGCCTGATGAGAGCTTCTCCAGATTCTTTGCTATTGAATTGTCAGTATTCTTTTTTTGGCGCAGAGCATACAAAGCCGGTATGTTGGTTTGGATTATCATTACTTTCATCCTGCCTTTCTGCCTTACCATGAATTTGTGAGAAACCGTACGAAAATACTATGACTGGAACTAATTGATATTATTATACTACAAAAAAATACAATTTTAAAGTAATTTCTACCCTATATCTATCTACCCTATATCTTTTCTCTATTTTTATTCACAAACCCTCCTCCTCCTGCATATATAATATTGAAGAACTTATGTCTGGAAGTATGCATATGGGACGCAAAAAAAGAAAGAAAAGTATCCGGCAGAAAATTTGTGAATTCACCTACCATAGAAAGGGTCTCCACCAAAAAATACTCTGCCTGAAAAAATCTATGGATGAAGTATGCCGCACCCTGAATCCCGACTGCTGAACTTCGGGCTTTACAAATACTCTGGCAATAAGGAAGGTATAATCTATGCAGCATTTAACATCACAAAATTTTTCCACAGAGACAGCGCGGGGGCCGCTTCCGGTTATTGTCATGTTCTACGCGGTCTGGTGTGGAAAATGCGCCATGATGAAACCAATCGTAGAGGAAATAGAGAAAAAATACCGCGGACGGATTCGCTTCTGCGAAGTAGAAATCGACGAATCCCCTCTGCTCGCAGCAGATTACGAGGCAGATATTGTTCCAACCTTCGTCTTTTTCCGCAATGGAAAATTCCTTGGAAGTATGCAGGGAATTATAGACGAAAATGTATTTGAACGCCGTCTACAAAAAATCTTTAGAAATAGTTAAGGCTTATTTTATTTGCAAATACAGAAGAATATGTTATATTAGGGGAGATTCAAAGAAGAATACTCAGATAAAAAGGGGGTATAGGTGGTTAGACACCGAACAATTATGAAAAATATAAAAAAAATAATACCTGTTATGATGGCAGCAGCGCTTACCTGCACAGCCGTTCCCATGGCGGCACATGCGGACGGCGCTAAGGTTGTCACGATTGGCGCCAATCTGACAGACGAGCAGAGAAAATCCATGTACGACTATTTTGGAACCACACCGGAGGCGGTAAACACTATCGAAGTCAATAACGCTGACGAGCGTAAATATATGGAAGGGATTGCGTCAGAGGCACAGATTGGAAACCAGACGTATAGCTGCTCTTACGTAGAGCCTACCACCAGCGGAGGCATCCAGGTCAAAGTTGGGAATCTTACCTTCGTAACCAGCTCTATGATTGCATCTACTTTGCTAACCTCCGGAGTTGAGAACTGCAACGTGGTTGCAGCCGCACCCTTCGAGGTATCCGGCACCGGCGCTCTGACCGGAATCATGATGGCATACGAGAAAGCCAGCGGCGAGACCCTCAGTGAAGAACAGAAGTCCGCCGCCACAGAGGAGCTCGTGACCACAGGCGCGCTTGCCGATGCAATCGGCAAGGAGGATGCTGAGAAGCTGATGAACGAAGTAAAAAAAGAGGTCATTGAGAAGGATCTGACGGATACAGACAAGATTCAGGACGCCATCACAGATGCGGCGAAGGATTCTAACATAACTCTGACCGAAGAACAGATGGCACAGATTAACTCACTGATGAAGAACATTTCCCAATATGATTATGATGTAAAGTCCTTGAAAAAGACCCTTGAGAATCTGGAGGGCAAGGCAGAGGACAGCGGTTTCTTCTCCAACCTGTGGACTTCTGTGAAGAACTTCTTCACAGGCGGCTCTGACAGCAGCGACGGCGGCATCATCAATGACACCAAGGACGAGATTCTCGGAGATAATGCCGTAATCGACAGTACATTGGAGTCTCTCGGCAAAGACAACAATCAAGAGGACAATGGAGACAGCGAAGATGAAGGCGGCTTCTGGGATAAGGTAACAGGCTTCTTTAAAAACTTATTCGGCGGCAGCGACGACGACTCCAAGGAAGATGCCGAGACAGAAGATAATACCGAAAACAAGGAGGAGGCTATTCCGGAAAATTCAGATGGCAGCGAAGGAACCGATAACACCGGACTTGACGGGAATTCAAATATTGATGATGTGAATCCCGAAGGGACAGAGAACGGAATCAATAATGCAATCGAAGGAACCGACGCGGATACTCCCGCTGATATAAACGAAACCAACGGAGACACCTCTGATAACACCGGCTCTGGTACAGATACTACCGTTACTGGCACAGACACCAGTACTGTAAATCCTTAATAAATATCAATCCACAAAAAGCCTGAGGCAAAAAGTATTCACCATCTGCCCCAGGCTTTTCCTTTAAAATTCAAAAATTGCAACTCCGTAAGGCGGCAGCTTATACGCAAATGAGAATGGCCTTCCGTCACATTCCTTCTTCACAGCCTTATAAATCTCTGGTCTTTCTTCGCCCTTTCCGCCATACTTCTCCTCATCACTGTTCATAATCAGCTTGTACTGCTTCTTACGCGGCACGCCAACTCGATAATCATCCCGCGCCATAGGTGTAAAGTTGCACACAAACAGCAGATTCTTCTTCTTTCCTCTGGAATGTCTTACAAAACTGAAAATACTCCTGCTGGCATCATCCGCATTAATCCACTCGAACCCATCCCAACTGTCATCCAACTCATACATCGCCTTGTTGCGCTTATAGAGATGCAGAAGATCCTTCACCCAGTTCTGAACCTGCCTGTGCTCATCCTCCGCAAGCAGGAACCAGTCAAGCTCTCTCTCCTCACTCCACTCCCGAAGCTGAGCAAACTCTTGTCCCATGAACAGAAGCTTCTTACCGGCATGTCCCATCATAAACGCATATCCAACCTTGAGATTCGCATATTTATCGAAACCAAGCCCTGGCATCTTATTCAGCATAGAGCATTTCAGATGTACCACCTCGTCGTGAGACAATACCAGAATGTAATGTTCACTATGAGCATAACTCATAGCAAATGTCATCTGGTGGTGATGATCTTTCCTAAAATAAGGATCTAACTTCATATATTCTGTAAAATCATGCATCCAGCCCATATTCCATTTCAAGCTGAAGCCAAGCCCTTCATCCTCTACACTGCCTGTCACCATAGGCCACGCAGTAGACTCCTCGGCAATCATAACCGCACCTGGATTCCTTCCCAGAACCACAGAATTCAGATGTTTAAAGAAGTCAATCGCCTCTAAATTCTTATTGCCGCCGTATTTATTCGCAATCCACTGTCCATCCTGCTTACCGTAATCCAGATAAAGCATGGAAGCCACAGCATCCACCCTCAGACCATCCACATGGAACTGTTCAATCCAATACAAAGCATTAGAAATCAGGAAATTACGAACTTCGTTCTTTCCATAGTCAAATATCTTCGTTCCCCAGTCAGGGTGTTCGCCCTTCTTCGGGTCTGCATATTCATAAGTAGGCGTACCGTCAAAATCAGCCAGTCCATGAATATCTCTCGGAAAATGTGCCGGAACCCAATCGAGAATTACTCCAATCTTATTCCGATGGAAATAGTTAATCATCCACGCAAAATCCTCCGGCGTCCCATACCTGGAGGTTGGCGCAAAATATCCAATTACCTGATATCCCCATGAGCCGTCAAACGGATGCTCTGCAATTCCGATTAACTCCACATGGGTATATCCCATCTCCTTGAGATACTTGACACACTCCTTTCCAAACTCCCGATAATTGTAGAAGCCGTCGTCTTCCCTTCCCGGATGGCGTTTCCAAGAGCCAATATGTGCTTCATAGATAGACATCGGTTCTTCCGTATGCTTCCATGTCTTGCGGTTCTCCATCCATACATTGTCTGTCCATGTAATCTTCGTAAGATCAGCAACCCTGGACGCCGTCCCTGGTCTTAACTCCGCATAATTTCCAAACGGATCTGCCTTAAATACGAATTCTCCCTGATAAGTCTCCACACAGAACTTGTACAAGTCATACTCTTTCACATCTGGAATAAAACAGGTGTATATGCCAAGAGGTTCTTCCCTCTCCATCGGATTCGCTTCCATATTCCATTCATTGAAATCTCCAACTACGGACACGGAACGCGCATGGGGCGCCCATACTGCAAAATATACGCCCTCCTTCCTTCCCTTCTTCGCCTTATGGGCTCCGAGTTTTTTGTAAATCTCATAATGATTCCCCTGCCCAAAAAGATACTGATCCAGTTCACCGATTTCATATGGTTTTGGTTTTTTTACTGCCATATAGTCATCCCTCACATTCTGTTGCGATATTACTATTATTATACTTTAGACTGGCGCAAAAATAAAGGGTTTTGGCCAATCTTAACAGCCAAAACCCCTTTTTTCTTGTATTAAATCCTAAAATCTTCTTCTTTCAGAATAATCCTGTCTGATTCATCCGTGCTCTTTCCAAATACTCTCCTTGCCAGATGCTTAACATTGGCCTTCTGGGAATGTTCAATCGCCTCATCCATAATATCCTTAACCTCAGCAACCGAAACCGCATGGTCCTCTCTCTGCATTACATCAATCCTGCTGTATAGTGCAAGAATTCCCATCTCATCCAATTTATATCCGTTTTCCTTCGCATAAGTCTGCCCGAAGGTTACCAGCTCATCATTAATGAACACCGGAAGTTCAAGCCTTGACGTAAACTTCTTCTTAAACTCCGGATTAGCCGTCAGAATACGCTCTAACGGTTTTCTCTGATCCTCCAGTACAAAAAGGAGTTCTCCGGTTTTCTTCTCCATCAAGTGATTCAACTCCTTGACGGTTCTGGAATTCAGTTTACCCGCCTTCTCAATGATGATTGCGCCGCCTCTGAGCTTCTGAATAATATTCGTCAATTCCTTCTTATTCAGAGATTCTCCGGTCACAATCGCAACCTTTCCTTGCTTGAGATTCCTCTGTTTCTGGATTGCCTTTACAATATCTACCGCAAGCACCGTCTTTCCAGAGCCTTTTCGCCCTATTACCAGCAGATTGCCCGTCTTAGAGGTTCCCTCTTTCCGTGCCCGTCTGTCATTGTCCAGTACCTCTACAAGCTGCTCGCTCATTCCTCTGACTGGTACAAAGTAGGAGAACAGCTTCTTCTGTTCCTCTGTAAGCCCCGCTTTCAACCCAATCTCACTGGTAGCGCTCAGATCATATCGGCCTGTAACCACAAATCCTGTATCAAAGGGAACACCTTTTCCTTTGGACTTTTTAATTCTTGCCTGTATCTCCTCCTCCGAAGGTTCTTCAATCTCAAGGTCTCCTTCGCCAAAGTCTTCACTGTCAAAATCTTCTTCCTCGAAGTCGTCCTCCTCCTCGAAATCGTCCTCCTCAAACTCCTCGTCTTCAAAGTCTTCCTCAGAATCTTCCTCGAAGTCGTCTTCTTCAAAGTCTTCCTCGTCGAAATCGTCTTCACCGTAATCAGTATCAGAATCTTCTATATAATCTCCAACATCTTCAAAGTCTTCCTCATAGTCTCGTTCCTCGAAGTCGTCTTCTTCAAAGTCTTCTCCCTCGGAATCTTCCTCCTCAAAATCTTCTTCCTCGAAGTCGTCCTCCTCCTCGAAGTCATCCTCCTCCTCGAAATCGTCTTCTTCCTCGAAGTCGTCTTCTTCAAAGTCTTCTCCCTCGGAATCTTCCTCCTCAAAA
>CAJUBG010000013.1:0-1278 GCA_910584575.1 uncultured Dorea sp. | reverse complement strand
TCTTCTTCCTCGAAGCCTTCTACTTCATCTTCAAAGTCCTCTCCTTCAGCATCTTCAAAGTCTTCTTCCTCAAAGCTCTCCTCGAAATCTTCTTCCTCGAAAGTCTCCTCCTTGAAGTCTTCTTCCTCAAAGTCTTCCTCCTCGAAAGTCTCCTCCTTGAAGTCTTCTTCCTCAAAGCCCTCCTCAAAGTCTTCCTCCTCGAAAGCCTCCTCCTTGAAGTCTTCTTCCTCAAAGCCTTCTTCGCGTGCTTGACTCTCCTCGAAGTCCTCGGTTGCGCCACTCTCCTCGAAAGTCTCCTCCTCGAAGCCTTCCTCGCTATCATCTAAATCATCCGCAGAACCATCGGCATCTAAATCATACTCACCCTCGGCTGCCGAATCACTTTCCTCAAAGTCGTCCTCGAAATCTTCTTCTGCATCGTCTAAATCATCCTCTAAGTCATATTCGCCGTAGTCCTCTATACCAAGGTCATCCTCGTCAAATTCCCCTTCATCAAAATCTTCGTCCGAATCCTGGCCCTGATATCTATTCTCAACAATTTCACTGATAAGTTCTTCGTCCGCAGCCGGTTCTCCAAAAATATCAGTGTCCCCAAATTCAGCCGAATTACCCCCAAGTTCTTCCATAAGCCTCACAATATCGTCTGGAATCCTCTGCGTCTTGCCTCCTGCCACAATGGCCGGTCTTTCTTCCGGTAATCCCGCTGCAATATTCTCCTTCGTTGTCTGCTTAACCTTCTTCACAGCTTTATTCTTCTCTGCTGCTTTTTCCTTGGCTGCTTCCTTTGCGGATTTCCTTGCGGCTTCTTCCTCCGCGGCGATCCTTGCGGCTTCTTCCTGTATAGCTTTTCTTAATTCTTCCTTCTCCGCGGCTTTTCTCGCTGCTTCTTCATCTTCCGTTTTCTTCGCAGCCTCCGCCTCCGCGGCCTTTCTCGCAGCTTCCGCCTCCGCGGCTTTTCTAACCACTTCCTCTGCGGCCTTTACTTCTGCCGATCTCCTTGCAAATTCACGGGCAGCTCTTTCTTGTGCGGCCTTTCTTGCGGCCTCCTCCTCTGCGGCAATCCTCGCAGCTTCTTCTTCCGCCGCTTTCCTTACCGCTTCCTCCTCCGCGGCCTTTCTTGCGGCTTCTTCTTCCGCCGCTTTCCTTACCGCTTCTTCCTCTGCCGCTTTTCTTGCGGCTTCCTCCTCCGCGGCTTTCCGCGCGGCTTCTCTTGCAGCTTCGTCCTCTGCCGCTTTTCTCGCTTCGTCTGCTGCCTTCCTTGCAGCCGCCTCCTCCGCG
>CAJUBG010000012.1:51602-64472 GCA_910584575.1 uncultured Dorea sp. | reverse complement strand
ACGCTTCAATAAATGATGTAAATGGGCTTGTGGGCAGTAGCTTCAAAACCCAATCTAAGAACTTTTCAATGATTGCTGTCATAAAATCTAACATAGGAATTCCCCCTTTATCCTTTTATTAATGCCCTTGTCGCAAGTATCAGACCAGTCATGTATATGATTAGGAAGGTAGAACGGCAGACAACAGCCGCCTTATCAAAATCTTTTAAGTCGATTACAAACGTATGGTCGTAATTGATGATACCGAAGTGAACGGGAAATTCCACACAGGGCGTTACGGGTTCAGCATTAAATAGCTTGAAGCAGTCTACTAAATCGAAGGGGATGCAGAACGGGAATAAGTGTTTTAGGTCTGCTAAAAAAGTATCGTTATTTGTGGGATTGTCTGGATTATCTGGTTTATCCGGATTGTCAGGGTTGGGATTCGGGTTAGGATTGGGGTTCGGGTTAGGATTGGGGTTCGGGTCAACTTTCAAATCATTAATGTACTGCTTAATATACTTCGGTACTTCTTCGGGGTTATAGTCGGGGTTAGACTCAGGGTTAAGCCTTCGCGCTAATTCCTGCAAATCGCCTATATTTGGAACTCTTAAAGGATTCGGTACATTTTCGGGAAATTCAAATTGACCTTTGTTTTCGTAAGTGTCCTGTAATTCTGGTGTTACCCAAATCGGTTCATCCTGCCTTGATTCATCAGAATCAATAAATTGTTTCATGTAGTTTACTGCTTCTTCTTCTGTATTAAATTTAGGATATTTTGATATAACCGTATAATCATAAGCCGAAGCGTGACGGCGTATAGTATATTCTATTTCATTTATAAAGGTACTATAAAGAAGGGTAGAACCGGACATACGTAATGTAGGACACTCCCCGATTTGTATACCATCTTTATAAACACGTGATTTTGTCGGGTAGAGATTTTGCGCAACATACATCACATATACATATCTACCAGAAAAGCATATAGGCTTTACTGATGAAAATATCATATCCTTTGCGTCTTTCCAGTCAAGTAAATGAACGGAATCTGAATGAAATATAGCGGCTGTGGAACTGTCTATATCTTCAATAGGGACATTCATCCCGTCTGGTATAGTAACATCTGCAAAAAGTGTACCGAGTTCATAGGATTTTTGCAAAAGACTCTTTCCGGATTTTTTTAATAAATTCCATGCACCCACTGTTATAGCGGCAGTATTACCTGCAATCTCAATTTGTTTCATTAGTGTGTCAAAATCAGGGGGTAAATCGTCATTATTATCCCCTCCGTTACCTTCTAATACTTTCCATTCAGCGTTATAATCTTCTTTCCACGTGTCGTATATATCCTCATAGTCAGGGTCAAGTGCGTTGTTTCCGTCCTCCCACGTTTCTAGTATGTTTTGCGTAGCGTATGTAATTCCCATTGTAGCCATGACCGCAAGAAGGGCGCATACTGTTAGGGCGGTAATAGATATGGCTTCTGCTTTTACTTCCTCGACTTCATTATATGACATCATTACTGCACTACTGATGATGCAACCTACTAGGATATAGGGGATTACCTTCCTTAACATGGTCTTGCGTAGGTGGGTGGGCTTGCGCTTCGTTGGTTCGCTTGCTTGTGTTGGTTTGTTTGCTTCGTTTGCTTCGCTCTTTCTCTCTTTCATTCTTTCCCCTTCCTTTCTCTTTCTTGGGGCGAAAAAAGGGACTGGATTTCCTCCTAGCCCCTTCCTCCGCTTCTTTGTTCGTCTGCTTCTCTACTTGGTTACGATTTTCTTGAAAATCCGGATTCCTGTCGTTACCACAATGACTGCACCTACTACGGGCAGGGCTACCGGCAGGACATCACCAATGATTCCCGTGAGTGAACTTGCTACTGATGTGAAACTGGTTACTAATGCTGTTGATACGCTTTCCATATGCGTTTCTCCTTTCTTTTTGCGCTTTACGCTTTTTTGAATATATTTATCAACCCGTGCAGGGCTACACCGATTATCATTGGGATACTTCCAATCAGGAAGCCTGCCGGAATTGATGTTATGAATAACTGCCCTAGTTCCTCTAGGGATAATACAAGGAGTTCTTGTCCTTCCATGTGCGATACCTCTGCTTTCTCTTGGCTTTAACTGATAAAGTATCTTGCAAAGATGTTACATGCTAAGATACCGACTACCAGGCCAATGCCTATCATGCCGACTATGAATATGTTCGTCATGGTGTCTAACCGTTGGTTTACCGTTTGGATTTCGGTTATCAGTGTGCCGATATCATTGGAATAATCTATGTATTCCTGTACGGCGGGAGAGAGTTCGGACGTGTGAACTTCTTCTTTATTGTCAGACGTTTGGTCTGGACTTGTGCCATTTTCCATGGTTTTCGTTTCTGGAATATCGGTTTCCTTGGTGTTGGTTTGGTCTTGGGAGAAGGAATTGTCCTTTTCATTCATATTCATGGAAATACCTCTTTCTTTCTAAAGTGAAAATAGGGACTTTTTGTACCATTCCTGCCCCCTAGCCCCCGTCCCGTCTCCAACGGGGGGATTCCCTCCCATTTTGGGTATTGGCTCTGCCCGTCCTGTCAAGGGTCGAGATAAACAGTCACAGACTGCCCTTGACAGGACTGCATGATTGGTTTGGATTCATAGAACCAACTGAAATAGTTAGTCGTTTGGGAGGCTACAAATTCCCTTGCGGCAGGGGCTGACGGGCACCCAAGAGGGGATTGCAATACTGCGGTATTCCAATCCCCTCCTGTCACCAGTATCGGTATTGGCTCTGACCGTCCTGTCAAGGGTCAAGATAAACGGGCGAAGGTCGCCCGCCCTTGACAGGACTACGGTACTGGTGACAATGGGAGTGTTTCGATTGCCGGTATGGATTTCCATTCTGGTATCGGTATGGATTTCATTTTCGATACCGATACAGATTTCATTTTCAGTACCGATACAGATTTCAATTCCAGTGATGGTTATATGTATCCATGGGGGATTGCGGTATTTAGTTGTAAAGTTCGGACGTGTGAACTTTTTTCGGATTGTCTGAAAGTTCGGACGTGTGAACTATTTCAGGATTGTTTGAAAGTTCGGACGTGTGAACTATTTGGAAGAAGCCGAACCCTTCCCCGTGTTGGGTGTGGCAGTACCGCCTTTTTCAGGAGTATCACCTTTTTCGGCAGTATCGGCAGGATATGCATGGTATACCTCCATGCGGTTATTCTTCACGTCGATTGTTGCGGCAAAGTGGTATTTCTGCATGGGTTCGATTTCGTTGTAAACCTCCTCCGTAATGCGGATGTCCTCTACCTGTACCTCGTCCTCCACTTTCTTATGGCAGATTACCTTATAGACGACTCCTTTATTGCCGTTCATTTCCCATGGTTTTTTTGACTTGTCAATGACAAGCACCGGTTCGATTGTTCTTAATGCAAGTTTCATAGTTTTTTCTCCTTCTCTTTTTGGTTTTTATCACAAGCCGGATTTCTCCAACAAGCTACTTTTTTGGGGGAAAGCCCTTTGCAGGGCTTTCTATCTATACTTTTGAAACAAAATAATGTGGTTAGGTATTTTTAAGGGGAAAGCCCTTTGCAGGGCTTCCTCGTATTTACTTTTTTAGTACACAATCCTTAACTCTAAACGGGCGTTCTTTTTGTTGTTTCCCTCAACAACGTCGTAGAGTGTGTCAGTGATGATTCCACGGAGATTGAATAATTCGTCTACGGTTTTTGCTTCGCATACGATAATGTTATCCGTAGTTTCTGAAATATCTAGTTTTGTTGCCCCTTCTGAGGATGTACCTTCCGGACTATCGGTACTTGCTGAACTGTCAGTATCGGCTGAATCAGAAGGAACCGCCTTCATTGTGGTTTCGATTGCTTGCGTGTCGGTTGGGGCTTGTGAGCCGGATTCATATTCAACGCGCATTCGCTTTAATTCTCGGACTGACATGGATTTGTCACACTTGGTTAGAAGTTCCTGTGGGAACGCAAGCATAACCGCAAGTTGCGATACACTGTACTGTGCATAGGTTGGGGATAACTCCATGATATTGCCGTTTTCGTTGGGGACTCCGAACTTTTCGCATATGTTGATAAAGTTGTTGCATGTCCCTCTTGCTATGGAATAGGTTTCCTTGGCAAAATCGTAAATGTTCTTGAAATTGTCCAGTTGGTAAAGTTTATGCGTATAGATTGCATGGAGGGCGAAAGCTGTCTGTAAATAACTGTTTTCCATGCTCTGATATGCTTTATCAATCTGACATTTGAAGCGTTTATATAACCGCTTGTCGTTGGCTAGTTGGGCTTTCTTGTTTTTTTCCTCTGCTAGTTGCAACTGTTTAGTGATACTGTCAGCAGTTGGCGGGTTCATTGCAGTTGTTGTTACGGTTTCCTTTGCCCTCGGTTCTGCCTTGATAGTTGGCTTGGTTTCCTTCTTTGTTGCTGTCTTAGCGGTTGACTTGGTTTCTTTCTTTGTTGCTGTCTTAGCAGTTGTCTCTGTTTTTGTTGTTTTTGTCATTGTTATTTCCCCCTTGTAAATCGTTCGGACGTGTGAACTTTTTTTTATATTGTGGAGGTTCAGTTGTTTGAACCCCCGTTATTGATTTTGGTTAGGTAGTTAAGCCGATTTGGAATAATGCCCTTGTAATGATTGAAATTTCAGCCTTCCCATATCCGGCACTTTTTAGTGTGTTATATAATTTAGCGTCAGATATCGGATAGTCGGTAGTTTCTTTGATGGCAACGACTTCTCCATTGCCGTGTGCGTATTCCATAGCTAATTCTTCGGAAAACGCCGGAATGATTGTCTTGAAACAATCCTCTGTGACGGTATCCTCTAAGTACACCTTGTAAACTTTCATGTTGTTCATGTGGCTTTCCCCTTTCTTAAAGTTCATACGCGAGAACTTTTTTCCTGTGTTTTTCTTTCTAATTACATTATAGACTTTACAATATGCTGGTGATTGCAAATCATTGGTAGACTTTCATGGGAAGATAGTGTAAGATAAGAAGAAGATTTTTAAGATACGCGGCTTTAGAGAAAGGAAATTAGCGATGGACGAGCAGAAAATTGCGAGGATTAATGAACTGTACCACAAGTCTAAGGCAGAGGGACTGACGGACGACGAGCGCAAAGAGCAGCAGGTCTTACGGCGGGAGTATGTAGATTCTTTTAAGAGGAATCTGCGCGGTCAGTTAGACCAGATTTCTATTCAGGAGGCGGATGGTTCGATTACGAATCTGGGGGAAAAATTTGGAATCAAAAAGGGTAATTAGGCAGAGAATCCGGCGGGAACGGGCGAATTTGGACGATGCCCGCTGGATTCGGGATACAGAAAGGATTGCTGTCGCCGTCATCGGCCACCCTTGGTTTGTCCATGAGAGCGAGCTTTATATTTATGTGGATTATAACCATGAGGTGGGGACAAGGAGTATTATGGCGGAGGCGTTTAGGAGAGGGATGAATGTGTGGGTTCCCCGTGTGACGGGAAATACCATGCTTTTTTGCCATATACAGGGGATGGAGGATTTAAAGCCTGGGGCTTATGGGATTCTTGAGCCCACAGGGAAAGAGATTGGGGACGCAGGAAAGGGGCTTATGATTATGCCAGGGGTGGCTTTTGACGAAAAATGCCATCGCGTTGGGTATGGCAAAGGCTTTTATGACAGGTATCTTGAGGGACATAAGGCTCTGCGCAGGATGGCGGTTGGGTTTGAATTTCAGGTCTTTGGGGAGGTGCCTTATGAAGAACATGATATCTGTCCAGAGATTCTGGTTACTGAAAAAAGGGTTATTGAAGGAGGGATACATATGCAGACAGGATTACCGAAGGATCCCGTGATGCTGCTAAGTGTGGTGAATACGAAGCTTAGGGATGTTTATCATACGCTGGATGAATTGTGTGAGGACATGAACGTAAGGAGAGAAGATATTACAGGGAAATTAAAGGAGATTGGGTATGAGTATGACGAGGGGCGAAGGCAGTTTGTTTGATTTTGATAAGATGGATTTAAGCCAAGAGCCACCGCAGGCAGAACCAGCCAGACAATATTACTTCATGGCGAAATGCAGGAAATGGGTGGAGAATTTTAAACAGGAAAACGGGCGTATTCCTACCTCCTGTGTAACCACCTTCGGCTGCCAGATGAATGCCCGCGACTCCGAGAAGCTGAGGGGAATCTTAAGAGAGATTGGCTATGCAGAAGGAACCGAGGATGAGGCGGATTTTGTCATCTATAACACCTGTACGGTGCGTGAGAATGCAAATACCCGTGTATACGGAAGGCTTGGGCAGCTAAAGCCCAGGAAGAAAAAGAATCCCCATATGATGATCGGGCTTTGCGGCTGTATGATGCAAGAGCTGGAGGTGGTGGAAAAGTTAAAGAAAAGCTACCGATTTGTGGATATCATTTTCGGGACCCACAATATCTATAAATTTGCAGAGTTACTTTCCACCCGGCTTGAATCAGAGCGCATGGTAATTGATATCTGGAGGGATACGGACAAGATTGTGGAGAACCTTCCCAACCAGAGAAAATATGGGTTTAAGTCAGGTGTCAATATTATGTTTGGCTGCAATAATTTTTGCAGCTATTGTATCGTGCCCTATGTGCGGGGGCGGGAGAGAAGCAGGGACCCGCAGGCGATTGTGGAGGAAATCAAGCGGCTTACGGCGGACGGCGTCAGCGAGGTGATGCTCCTGGGACAGAATGTGAATTCCTACGGAAAGACGCTTGATACGCCCATGACATTTGCGGGTCTGTTACAGGAGATTGAAAAGATTGACGGACTTTACCGGATTCGGTTTATGACCTCCCATCCCAAGGACCTGTCGGATGAATTGATTGAGGTCATGGGGAATTCAAAGAAAATCTGCAAGCATCTCCATCTCCCTGTGCAGTCGGGAAGTACGGATATCCTGACGAAGATGAACCGCCGGTACACGAAAGAGCAGTATCTTGGCCTGGTGGAGAGAATCCGTAAGGCTGTGCCGGACATCTCCCTTACAACGGATATTATTGTGGGATTTCCAGGGGAGACGGAGGCAGATTTTGAAGAAACCCTTGACGTGGTCAGGAGGGTGCAGTATGACAGCGCATTTACATTTATCTACTCCAAGCGGACAGGGACGCCTGCTGCCGTGATGGAGAACCAGGTGCCAAAGGAGGTGATTAAGAACCGTTTTGACCGGCTGCTTAAAGAGGTGCAGTCCATTGCGGCAAAAGCCTGCGCAGTCCATGAAGGTACGGTTCAGGAGGTATTGGTGGAGGATATTTGCGGCCATGACCCCAAAATGGTAACAGGGCGGCTTAGCAATAACCTGCTGGTTCATTTTTATGGGGGAAAGGAATTGATTGGAGCCTATGTGGACGTACTGCTTAAGGAGTGCAGAGGGTTTTACTATATCGGAGAAATGAAAGGAACAGCTTTATAGTGAGAAGGATTGCGGCACAGCCGGAAAAGATGTACTATTTTCCGACTGTGCCGCAAGTCTATTAGGTAAGGTTGATTTTAAAATAAGTATGGTATGGCCTGTTATGCGCCGCAAAGGAGGGAATAAACTCCAAATCGTCATACCAGAGGGTTGGAAGGCGATTCCACTGGATGTCAAATGCATCCTCAAGAACCGGAGGAAGGTTCAGAGTCATCCAGTCTGTCTGAGGGCTTAGCGCTGTCATAACCAAAGGCCCGTACATTACGCTGGCAGCAGGATACCCCTCATAAGCGTCATTGGTATAGCACAGATGCAGGGCATAGGGAGTCGAAACAGTAACAGAGTCTCCGTCGGCAAATGTCCTGTTGATTCTATAATATCCCCCATCCCCTGACGGCGCAGGAAGCGGTTCTTTGGAGGTTGACACCCGAAACGTCTTTTGGCACCAGTAGGGAATCCGGATATTCAGCTTCAGAGGAACCGTCACGTTCGGATCATCCGTGTTGATTTTCAAGCAGAAGGACTCAGCCGGAAAATCCCCTTCTAATGATATGGTGACGCCTTTTTCTTCCCAGTGATAGACGGAGGGTAAAAACAGGTTCAGGTACAGGCTCCCATCCTCTCCATGATGATAAATGTGCTCTGTGTACCGCACATGGTTCTCCATTCCGGTTCCATGGCAGCAGGTAAAATCATCATAGTCATTGCTGTACTCCTTCCTGGCCCCTGGCCCGATGGGAAGCATGTAGGTAACGCCGTTAAGAGCCCCTTCCTTTGTAACAGGGTTCTGGCTGGCGGCGATATGGTTTAAGAGGCCACGCTCATAGTAGTCCATATAAGGGCTGTACTCTGGGGCATACTGGTATAACATTCCGGTCAGCTTAAGCATATTGTAGGTGGCGCAGGTCTCGCAGTTGCGTCCGCCCTCAATGTGGTTGGCCAGGACATCCGCTTCTTTAAAATTCTCCCCCCGTCCCACGCCGCCGATGGAGTACATATACCGGTTTACGACCAACTCCCAGAAATTCTTTGCCAGATGGTAGTAACGCAAATCCCCTGTTGCGCGGAAAATTTCCAGTGCGCCGATAATCTGGGGGATGTGCTGGTTGGCGTGGATTCCCTTTAGAGGATCCCGTCCATGGGCAAGCCCGTCAAATAAGGGCGGGTTGTCAAACATCCGCGCTGTTTCCAGATATGCAGGTTTTCCCGTAATCTCATACAGGGCGGCAAGAGACTCATTGATTCCTCCGTACTCGCCTGCGATATACAGCCTCCACATGGCGGCGCGCTGTTCCTTTGTGGTGGCCGACAGGCGGCGGCAGACCCAGTCTCCGATACCGCAGGCACAAGAAAGAGCGTCGTCATTTTGAAGGAGGTGAAAGCAGTCCAAAAGCCCCGCCAGGATTTTGTGGAGTGTATAGTAAGGCGCCCAGATGGTGGCATAGGGCGTAAATTGTTCCAAGAGGGCGAACTGGTCGGGGGAGTAGGCGCTTAAATAACCTTCTCCCCAGGTGTCCGGCCTGCGGCTCCAAAGGGACTGTCCCGCACTCTTCGGGGTGCAGTCTGTCTGGAAGCCCTCCGGCTCTCCATGGCAGGTCTTTTGCATCCCTAGAAGCTCTGTGATGATATACTCTGCCTTTTGGCGAAAACGGCAGTCGCCTGTGGAGGCAAATGCATGGGTAAGGGCAGATAGGTAGTGCCCTGTGGAGTGCCCGCGCAGAAGTCCGGAGGGCTCGTCCCACCCTCCAGGCGGCATTGCACCTTTGGTGTCTAAACCGAAGGCTTTGCGGAAATTATAGAGCATACGGTCAGAGTCCAGAAATAAAAGGTAGTTAAGGCAGCGCTTTTGGTTGTCATGGAACACGCCGCCTCCGGTGAGCCGAAGCTGTTTTCGGTAAGCAGGCTTTACCAGGGCTTTAGGGATACTATCCGTAGTCGGGGCAGCAGGAATATACTCCCTTACAGGAAGGCTTCGGCAGCAATCGGCAAGGATTGTCACCGGAAACTCTCGCGTGACGGCTGCATTTCCATAGGAGGCGGTCAAGGTCAGGGTCAGCTTTTTTGGCGCAGCCACTGGCCGTTTTTGAAGCTGTCCCTGACTGTCCATCCATTCTGGGCGGCTGCTCACCCATTGGAAGGAGGAACCGTTCTTACCGGAGAGGGGAAGCGTAAAGCTCTCTGTGACATGTCCTGGAAAAGGAAGAACGACCTGGTCTGCATCCCTTTGTGCAATCACAGAAGCCTCTGGCATAGGTTCAATTAGGCACTGGTAATTCTGTATGCTTTGGCAGTCTCCATAGGAAAGAGAAGCCTCTAAAATGCCGGCAAGAGCCGCTTCTCCTGCTTTGGGACGGGTAAATTCCCCGTGGTCTGAGATGATTTGAGGGGTAAGGCTTTTCCATGTAATCTTTGCACCCATCTGCCCGTCTGACGGAAGCGTAAGCATTTTTTCCAAAGGCTTTGTAAACAAAGCCTCCAGGCGCTTTACTTCGAGCTTAAGGCGCATCATTGGTGTGATATGGAACAGGGATTCCATCTCCTCTTTTTTTAGTACCTGTGTAAAGATTCTGATATCGGAAAATGCCACCGCAAGGGGGGCGGGCGCAAAGGCGCCGTTTCCAAAGTAACATTCTATACAGTGGTTGAGGGTCTGGGCATCCATCCGCGGATGTTCAAAAGAGCCGCAGAATTTCCCGTCAATATAGAGGGTCAGACGGGAAGGGAGTCCGCAGGAAAAGGTGACGGCAGCATGAAACCATTGGTTGGCAGTAACCGAAAACCAGGGGGTAAGGCTTCTTTCCTGGCTTCGTCCGCCTCCTGTGGCGCAGGGGGATAAAAGGATGCCCTCCTTGTAGTCTGGATTTGGCATGGCAGAAAGATAGAAGCAGTCATCCCTGCCAAAGGAAAACAGAACCCCGTATTCGGACAAGGGGGAAAGTTTTGCATAGAAACTGACGGTGAAGCCCTCCTCTGTGTAGAGAATTCCGTCCGGCAGCTCAAAGAACCCTCCGTCCCTCCCTCCGGTAAGGGTAAGCACCGGAAGAACCTGTCCAAATACGGAAGCTGTATCCATGCAGGCCCCGCCGCGGTCACAGCCCCGAATAACGCCTGCATATCCGTTTCCGGTCAAATCCGGAACAATGGTGCTGCTGACCTCAGAGAAGTCATAGTGAGCAGTCATATTTTTTGTGGTAGACATATAAGAAAACCTCCTGTGATTAGATTGGCATGAAAAAAAGTAGTGTAATTCCTGTCGCACTATGATAGATTATATAGGAGAGAGAAAAAGAAAACAATGTAAATTTTATGATTGTTTTGGATGGGAGAGATTATGAGACAAAAATTTCCGGATTATGATAATTGTATCGTTAATTTAGCGAATTCTATTTTGAACGAGTTTACCCTCACGGAAGAAGGGCGGCAAGGCTTAAAGGGATTGGAGTCATATTTGGCAAAGAATTATGAGAATATTGTGGTAATTCTTTTGGATGGAATGGGGACGGCCATTATGGAGAAGAATCTGGATGAAAATGGATTTTTCCGGACACATTTTAAGAACAGTTACAGTTCTGTATTTCCGCCCACCACCGTAGCCGCCACTACGTCTATCATCAGCGGCTCTATGCCTTGCCTTCATGGTTGGCTTGGATGGGATTGTTATTTTCCAAAGCTTGACAAAAATGTCACTGTTTTCCTGAATACAGAGACAGGGACAAAGAATCCTGCCGCCCCATACCATGCTGCCCATACGTTCTGCGGATATGAGAGCGTGGTGTCAAGAATCTGCGCAAACGGAGGGCAGGCATATGAGGTTACGCCGTTCGCAGAGCCATTTCCCAAGACATTTGGCGAATTCTGTGAGCAGGTTAATGCACTGTGCAAAAAATCAGGAAAGAAATATATCTATGGCTACTGGAATGAGCCGGATGCAACGATGCATGACGAGGGCTGTTACAGCGATAAGGCCAGGCAGGTTGTAAGAGAGTTGGAAAGACAGGTGCAGGAATTGTGCAATGGCCTTAAGGATACGCTGGTGGTTGTGACGGCTGACCACGGGCATATGGATTCTCAATGTGTGACGATTATAGATTATCCGAAGATTACGGAGTGTCTGGTGCGTATGCCATCCATTGAGCCGAGGGCTTTGAATCTGTTCGTCATGGAGGAGAAAAGGGCACAGTTTGAGGAGGAATTCCGAAAAGAATTTGGTGAGAAGTTTCTTCTGTGGACAAAGGAGGAGGTATTGAGCCGCCAGATTTTCGGGACAGGGGATGAGCATCCGGATTTTCGGGAAATGCTTGGCGATTATCTGGCTGTGGCAATAGATGATTTGACCATTTTCAATACAAAGGAGGAGGCAGAGACTGTGATTGGGGTACATGCAGGGCTTACGGAGGATGAGATGACGATTCCGTTCATTGTGATTGAGAAGGGATAAATACTTTTGAAAGAGAAATAAATACCACCTATAATATGGACAAAAAATGTTCACACTATGTATGAATAACATAAGTGAGGGCTTATTTACATGAAGAAACTGAGCGAATATTTATTGCTGTGGACACTTGGCGGATGCCTTTATTATTTTTTTGAAATCTTTTTCCGTGGCTTCTCCCATTGGTCTATGTTTGTACTTGGCGGGATTTGTATGGTATTTTTCACAATACAGGGGCAGATGGTGCATTGGGAGGACCCTCTGTGGAGACAGATATTACGGTGTATTATTTTTGTGACAGCAATGGAGTTTATTACAGGAATTATTGTCAATAAATGGCTGCATCTTGCTGTGTGGGATTATAGTAACCAGCCGTTCCAATTGTTTGGCCAGATTTGTCTGCCATTTATGGTAATATTTTCCGGATTGTGTGCATTAGGAATTTTTCTTGGCGGGTATCTTGCTTATTGGCTTTATGGGGAAGAAAAGCCTCATTATCATGTATTGTAGAGGGATTGGAGGTGAATTTATTTATGAAATATATCCGAGGTAATTACTCAGTACAGTTGAGATAGCTGTTGGCAGATTGTGCTGAGGATCATTGAACATGCTGACAGATGCAACTGTACGAAGGTATCGTTATGAAAAATGTTTTAGAGCAGATAAATCATGCTACTGTGATTGCTGTTGCCCACCGTCTTTCCTCCATTAGGGAATTTGAACGTATCGTTATATTTAGAAATGGAAAAATTGTCGGTAATGGAACTTTTGAGGAATTGTTGGAAAATAACAGCTATTTTTTTGAGTTATACAGGAAGGAAAAGGAAAACTCTAATTCAATGGTAATGTAGATTGCCAGCTCAAAAATATACAGCAGAGTAGCCAAATAAAAATTTGGACTCTGCTGTTTTATAAGAAATTACCAAAGTTTTAACCATTTCAACAGCAATGGTTCACACAAATCACAGTCTTGAAATATACCCTGAACGGTTGGGGACAGGGATATTTAAAGCAGCCATAGCC
>CAJUBG010000012.1:0-51502 GCA_910584575.1 uncultured Dorea sp. | reverse complement strand
TGCCATTGGATAGACACGGTTTCTAAATGTTCTGCCATAGGCTGTCACCTCCAATATACAGTACCATGTTTCCCTTGATTTTATTTTACCATTCCCCCGTGAAATAGGCAACCCACAGCGAAGAAACCATAGGAAGAAGTGTAACAGTTTAGCCTACGGCCTCACAGTTACAGAATCCAGCCCATTTAAAGTTTGCTTTCAGAAAAGTCCTGGGCTGAACTGTTACAAAGAAGTTGTCATTTTAAGTCTTTCTAAGTATACTTAATATATCATACAAAACCGGAGGAAACAGAAATGTCATTTACCATCTATGTAAGAATGAAGAAGCCAGGCAGGCAGATGCTTAAAGAGCTGCCCCCCACGCCCTTCGTTCTAAATGAGAAGCCGGAAACCTTAAGAGAGCTGCTGATAGGGCTGACAGAGCTTGGCGTAAAAGACTACAACGCAAGAAAAGATGAAGGAGGGCTTCTTCCTTTTCTGACAAAGGAGGCGATTGCAAATCAGGCAGTACAGGGAAAGGTGTCTTTCGGCGTTCACGGCGGGGCGACAGCCGATGCCAAGCAGGCGGTGGAGAATACAATCCAAAGCTTTGAGGACGGAATCTACCGTGTTTTTGCCGGAAATGAGGAACTGACAGGGCTTAACGACAAGCTCTCCTGGCGGGAGGGGCTGGTATTTACACTGATTCGCCTAACCATGTTATCCGGTTAGGAGTTGGAATAAGAAAATGCAGAGCAAAACGGTTGAAAAAACCAGAAAGGAAAGGTCATGGCGGAATTTACATATGAGACAAAAGAGCAATTAAAAGAAGCATGGGAAAAGCATTTTGAGAAGAAGGGAAAGCGCCTTTCCAAGCAGGAGAAGGAGATGCTTCCGGATTTTTACTGTTATTTCGCGCCCCAGGAGGTCTGCCGTCAGGTGGAGGATCTCCTGAAAAAAGGAGTTTAC
Source organism: uncultured Dorea sp. (assembly GCA_910584575.1). Taxonomy (GTDB): domain Bacteria; phylum Bacillota; class Clostridia; order Lachnospirales; family Lachnospiraceae; genus Sporofaciens. The sequence goes on along the minus strand of CAJUBG010000012.1, from coordinate 50,554 downwards.
AACACATTAAGCGGGCTTTACAAGGGTGAATTTTCCGGTCTGGTAAAGGTCTGTGTGCCAAAGGGAAGCCTGGAGGAATTCTACGAGGCCCTGGATGCAATGAACCAGTACCAGATGACGGCAGGGTGGTACAGAAGAAGCCTGCGCTCTAAAAGCTACGCTCCTTTTGCAGAACAGAGCATCAAAGTGCTGCGTGCCTATGGGCTGTTAAATTTTTATGGAATCAGCCTGGCAGATTTTCTGATGGGGAATGTCCATCCAATGATTTACGACCATGTAAGAAACACGTTCTTTTCTTATGGGGAAATACTGGCAGCACAGATTGACAGGGGAAATGAGGAGACCATTAGGGCAGTCAGGGAGATTCTCCTTGGAGAAGGGAACACGGCGATGATTAGCCACAAGCTTATCTGTGGAATCGTGATGAGTAAAAACCAAGAGTTGTATGACCTTCTGGGAAAGTTCCTTCTGGCGGCCAGGCTTCAGGAGGGCGCGCGCCAGGCAGTCTGCGAGACCATGGACGCGGGACGTCCGGAGGCATTTCTCCATCTGTTTCATGTCATTGAGGAACACAACCTCATCCGTTATTCTTCGGTAAAACGGGCGGCTGCCACATGGATTGGCATTTTCAATGAAAAAAGCGTAGAGAGGATAAGTGAGAAGCTGCTTGGCCTGATGGGGAAATGTCTCAGGGACGCTGCCTTTTGTGACGGGCAGCTTGCCACAGAGGATTCCGTGGCCATTAGCTGCGCCCTCTGGGCAAAGGGGTTCTATGACGCCGAGAAGGCCGTGGACTCGGTGCTTTATCTGATTACCAATGGCACGAAGCACCAGAAGATGACAGCCTCTTACTTTCTTCAATCCCTCCAGGATGAGAGATTAAAGATGCGGGCAGCGAAAAAGGTGATTCTTCGATACCCTGAGGATATGGAGTTGGCGGCGTGTTTCCTGCCAAGCTTTATGGAAACTGTAAATTCCTATTTTTATAGTCTTGTTAAGGATAAGGACAGCGATTCTTATTCCTTCCGAAGCCATAAGGTCATTGAGCCTAAGAAGATTAATCCGGAGGAATTCTTTGAAGGCAGGGAGGAGGCCAGGCGGTTCTATGGGATTTTGAAGGAGATGTTAAAGAAGCTTCCTAAGAAGGGACTGGTAATTTCACCGTGTATCTTTCCATGGCATCAAGTCTCCATGGGTCCCTCTGGGATAGCCGCCAGATTGTGCTTAATTGCATGGATGCTTCAGGAGGATGGGATATTGGATGAAGCGGCAGGTTATATTCCTCTGATTGGACAGGGCGAGGGCTACTCTTACTATGGCATGTCCAGGTCGGCGGCAGCCAGGCTTTTGCTATACCGCCCAAGGTCGGCGGCAAGAAAAAAGGTTCTGTTTGAGCTTTTGCACAACCCAGAGGAATACACCAATGAGGAAGCCTATCATTTGGCGGAGGATATGGAGTTATCGGCAGAGGATTATATCTCCATTGAGAAAAATCTCAAGTACAAGAAAGGGCGGCAGGGAACCCTGGCTCTTTTGCGGAAGCAGGATGGCAAAAGTCTTGCCGCCTGTATCGTAAGAAACCTTGGGGCCAAATCCGAGGAATGCCGTATGGGCGCTTTGGACCTTGCGTTATATTTGAAAAATGAGGACAGAGAATGTCTGGAGGAAGTCCTTCCCCATCTGCGGGATTTCCCCAATCCCACCGGAAAAGAGCAGGTGCTCTTAGACGAGCTTTTAGAAGGGCAGAGTAAGGCTCAGGATATCCTGCATACGCCTGGATATGGTTTGTATGACCCAGGCAGGGATTGGGTTTTGCCGCCTGTGGAAATATCTCACGACCAGGCGGACGATCTGTTTTCCTATGGAGAAAAAGAATGTATCCGCGTGTGCGAAAAACTTTCCCACCTGATTGAAGCCCATGCCACACTGTCCTATAAGACTGCCTGGGACCAGGACGAACTTCTTGGAAATGAGCTGAAAAAATCGAGGTATATTCACGACGACCCCAATGCCGAGCCTCTGGATGCCTATCCCTTTCGTGAGATGTGGGAGGAATTCTACAAAAAGGAGATTGGTAATCCCAAGCTTCTCCTGGAGACAGAGCTATACCGCCAGTGCTGTATGCAGAGTAGTTATTATCAGTACAACCACAAGTTGTATATGCAGGTATTCGGCAGAGGAAGGAAGCAGATTTTTAAGAATTTTGTGAGTGAGCTCCCATATATGAGCCAGACATGGACAGTAGTTTCTTTGTTGGCGGACCAGTATGTCCCGGATTCCCTTAAGGCTGATTTTGCCCTTAAGGGAATGGCAAAGTTCCTCTCCGTACTCAATACCTCCAATGATATTTTTCCGGTGAAGCACAGGCATTGGAATGGGGAAGACATTATTTTTACCAAGCGGGCGGCTGAGCTTCCTGTTTTTTCAAATATGCTTCATTGGCTTTCTCTGGCAGATGAGAAGGATTGGGGAAGTGCGTTCACCTTGAGGCTCCGGCTTCAGGAGTATTACCTTAATCAGGCGCACAGAGAGAAGAATCGGCAGTATGCCTGCCAGAGTTCTGCGAAATGCTATCTTGGGATTTCCGATTATGTAAAATGCTATGTGAAGCAGGTATGGGATAAGGAGTTATTTTATAAAGCGGTTTTTATGTTTTCCGATTTGGGAAGCCTGCTTGAGCCGGTCAGCACCGTAGAGCAGAAAGGCGCGGTTTCCCCCCGCAAAGCGCGGGTGTATGCGCTGAATTCATTTTTTGGATACAATGTCATAAAGCCTGTGGACGGAAAATACCATTTTGATTCCATGGGGGATATGGCAGAGATGGCATTTGCCCATGAGCTATACAAAGAGCTCATTCCCCTTATCCTGAGTGTGGAGTTAAAAAGGGGAGAACAGCCCACAGACTTTTCCGAGTATATACATAAGATACGAGCTATCTATGGCATTGACTATATGATACAGATTTTGACGGCGTTGGGGAATGAGCCTCTAAAACGGGGCTTCAGCTATTATTCCTCAGACAGCGAAAGGCAGTCTGTGTTAAGCCATCTGCTTAAGGTCTGTATGCCTAAGCCAGAGGAAACGTCTGAGGATTTAAAGAAGGCGCTTAAGGGGACGGACATCACGAAGAAGCGGCTTGCCGAACTTGCCATGTATGCGCGGCAATGGATACCGATGATTGAAGAATATCTGGGAATTCCGGGGTTTGCGAGCACGTGTTATTATTTCCTGGCACATACCAGCGAAGGGTTTGACGACCAGGTGACCTCCACCATTGCCAAGTACACGCCGCTTTCTCCAGAAGAACTGAAAGACGGGGCGTTTGATATCCATTGGTTTTTTGAAGCCTATAAAAATGTGGGGGAGAAGGATTTTAAACTTCTCTATGACGCGGCAAAATATTCCTCCAGCGGCGCGGCCCACACAAGGGCGCGCAAATATGCAAACGCCGCCCTTGGAAATGTGAAGAAGGAGGATTTAAAAGCAGAGATAGAGGCGAAACGCAACAAAGATTTGCTGATGAGTATGGGGCTTCTTCCCCTTGGAAACCAGAAGATACAGCGGGAAAATGAGCTTTTAGACCGTTATCAGTTTATTCAGAGGTTTCGGAAGGAGAGCAGGCAGTTTGGGGCGCAGCGTCGGGCAAGCGAGGGGCGGGCCGCAGATCTAGCGCTTCGCAACTTAAGCGTCAACGCCGGCTTTACGGATGTGACCCGACTTGTACTGCGGATGGAGGGGAAGCTTACAGAACAGTCTTCGGCCTATTTTGACTGGCAGCCTGTGGAGGGTGAGATTGAGCTGATGGTGTCTGTGGACGAGAACGGAAAGAGCACACTGAAGTGCAGGAGGGGTGAAAAGCCCTTAAAGGCTGTTCCGTCGAAGTATAAGAAGAATGAGACGGTTTTGAGATGCCAGGAGGTCAATAAAAAGCTAAACGAGCAGTATAGCCGTACAAGACAGATGATGGAGCAGGCCATGGAGGATCGGACGGAATTCGAGGTATGGGAATTGCGTGAGCTGAAATCCAATCCTGTGGCGCGTCCCATCGTGGAATTTCTGGTTGTCCGAACCGTGGGAGAAAATATTTCGGCAGAAGGAGGGACGACTGGTTTTGAGAAGGAAAAGGGGAACCAGTTTAAGTTGGGATTTCTGACGGAAGAAGGGCTTTTAGACGACGCGGGAAATATAAGCCCCGTCAAACCTGACGACAAGGTTTGGATTGCCCATCCCTTTGATTTGTACAGAAGCGGCTGCTGGCACGAGTACCAGAAGCTGTTGTTTGATAAGAAGATTAAGCAGCCTTTTAAGCAGGTGTTCCGTGAGCTGTACTTAAAACTTGACGAGGAAATGGAAAAGTGTGAATCCAGACTGTTCTCCGGCAACCAGCTTCAGCCTCAGAAGACGGCAGGCGCCCTTAGAAGCCGCCGATGGGTTGCGGATTATGAGGACGGGCTTAAGAAGATTTACTATAAGGAAAATATTATTGCCTGTATCTATGCCATGGCGGACTGGTTTACTCCCAGTGACGCAGAGGCCCCCACTCTTGAGTGGGTGGTGTTCTCTGAACGGAAGACGGGAAAACAGATGCAGATTAAGGAGATTCCTGACGTCATTTACAGTGAAGTCATGCGGGACGTGGATTTGGCTGTGAGCGTCGCCCATGCAGGCGGTGTGGATCCTGAGACCAGCCATTCTACCATTGAGATGCGAAGGGCCATTGCCGAGTGTAATCTTAAGCTGTTTGGACTTAAGAATGTCCGTCTTAAAGGGAATCATGCCGTCATCGACGGAAACCTTGGGCAGTATTCGGTACACCTGGGAAGCGGCGTGGTGCATCAGCTCGGTAATTCTATGCTGTTTGTGGTGCCCGTACATTCACAGCACAGAGGGAGGATTTTCCTGCCGTTTATTGATGACGACCCAAAGACTGCTGAGATTATGTCCAAGATACTTCTCTTTGCAGAGGATAAAAAGATTAAGGACCCGAATATTCTGTCTCAGATACGGCAGAGGTTGTGATGATGAAGAAAATAAAACTTACCAATGAGCTGGTATACCTGTCAGGGGCAGTCATTTTGTCCCTGGCAACAGCCATGCTGGCGGCTGCGGATTTTGGGCTGTCCGTCATTGTATCGCCGGCATATCTGGTCAGCTTAAAGGTGCCTTCTCTTACCTTTGGACAGGCAGAGTATGTGGTGCAGGGGATTTTGTTTCTGGTGTTCTGTATTGCTATGAGGCAGGTGAGGCTTTTATATTTCGGAGCGTTTTTTTCGGGAATCATATACGGTATTCTGCTGGATATGTGGAGATTTCTGATTCCGCATTTTAATCCGAGCCTGTATGAGGCGGGGACGCTTCCTGCGGCTGTCAGGACGGTTTATTTTGTGGTCGGATTTTTTATCAATGGGTTTGGCGCTGTGCTTTATTTTAAAAACAAGTATTATCCCCAGGTCTATGAATTCTTTGTGAAAGGGATAAGTGAAAAGTATGGGATTGAACTGCCGAAGTTTAAGCTTAGATTTGACCTGTCATTTTTACTTCTGACGCTGGCGCTTTCCTTGGGATTGTTCCATGGACTTGTGGGAGTGGGAGTTGGGACGGTTATGATGGCGTGCTGTAACGGACCGCTGATTGGGGTCTATGAACGGTGGTTTGACAGGCATTTTGAGGTAGTATAAACAAAAATTTTGAGAAAATTTATCTTTTTTATTGTTTATAATAATGCTATAATAAATAAGCAAATGAGCAGAAATATTACAAAAGAGAGGTACAACAGTGGCGGAATTAACACCGATGATGCAGCAATACATGGAGACGAAGAAGGAATATCCGGACTGCATCCTGTTTTATAGATTGGGAGACTTTTATGAGATGTTCTTTGACGACGCCCTGACTGCGTCGAAGGAGTTGGAGATTACCCTGACCGGAAAGAACTGCGGATTAAAGGAACGCGCACCTATGTGCGGCGTTCCTTTCCATGCGGTAGACTCTTATTTAAACCGTCTGGTTTCCAAGGGGTATAAGGTGGCGATCTGCGAGCAGATGGAGGACGCGGCAACCGCAAAGGGACTGGTAAAGCGGGATGTGGTGCGGATTGTGACCCCTGGGACGAACCTGGATGTGCAGGCATTGGACGAGACGAAGAATAATTATATTATGTGCGTGGTCTACATTGCAGACCATTACGGGCTTTCGGTTGCGGACGTGACCACAGGGGAATATATGGTCACAGAGCTGTCAGAGGCCGAGAAGCTGTTTGACGAGATCTATAAGTTCATGCCCTCTGAGCTTGTGTGCAACGAGGCTTTCTACATGAGTGGCATGGATTTGGAATTATTGAAGGAGAAATTGGGGATTACCCTGTATTCCTTGGAGGCATGGTATTTTGACGATACCATCTGCCAGCAAACCCTTACGGAGCATTTTCATGTAAAGGGCCTTGAGGGTCTGGGGCTTTCGGACTATGACTGCGGAGTGATTGCGGCGGGGGCGCTGCTTAAGTATCTGATTGAGACGCAAAAGAGGGATTTGTCCCACATTACCAGGCTTTCGGTCTATGCCACGGGGAAATATATGCTGCTTGACAGCTCTACCAGAAGGAATCTTGAGCTTTGCGAGACCCTCCGTGAGAAGCAGAAGCGAGGGTCTTTACTCTGGGTGCTGGATAAGACAAAGACGGCTATGGGGGCCAGGGCGCTTCGCAGGCATATCGAGCAGCCCTTAATCGACAAGAGGGAGATTGAACGCCGCCTGGATGCTGTGGAGGAGTTAAAGGATAACGCCATTTCCCGTGAGGAGATTCGGGAATATCTTTCTTCTATCTATGACTTAGAGCGTCTGGTGTGCAGGATTACATATCAGTCGGCAAATCCGCGGGATCTGATTGCATTTGAACATTCTCTGGCTATGCTGCCCCATATCAAATATATTTTACAGGAAATGAAATCGCCCCTTCTGCGGGAGTTGTATGAGAGCATGGATACACTGGAGGACCTCTGCGGTCTTGTGAAAAGCGCCATTAAGGACGAGCCTCCCATTGCCATGAGAGAGGGCGGCATTATACGAGAGGGGTATGACAAGGAGGTAGACAGGCTGCGCCTGGCGAAGTCGGACGGGAAGGAGTGGCTTGCCAAGCTTGAGGCCGACGAACGGGATAAGACGGGGATTAAGAATCTGAAGATTCGTTTTAATAAGGTGTTTGGCTATTATCTTGAGGTGACCAATTCCTTTAAGAATATGGTGCCGGATTACTATACCCGTAAGCAGACGCTTGCCAATGCAGAGCGTTTTATCATTCCGGAATTGAAGGAGTTGGAGGACACTATCCTTGGGGCGGAGGATAAATTGTATGCGTTGGAGTATCAGCTTTACTGCGAGGTACGGGATAAAATCGGGGCAGAGATTTTAAGAATCCAGTCAAGCGCAAGGGCCATAGCCCAGTTGGACGCTTTTTCGTCTCTGGCATTGGTGGCTGAGAGGAATCAGTATGTGCGTCCGAGTATCAATGAAAAAGGCGTGATTGATATCAAGGACGGACGGCATCCTGTGGTGGAGAGGATGATTCCCAATGATATGTTTATTGCAAACGATACCTTCTTAAATGACAAGAAGAACCGGATTTCCGTGATTACCGGGCCGAATATGGCGGGGAAATCTACCTATATGCGCCAAACTGCACTGATTGTCCTGATGGCCCAGTTAGGCTCATTTGTTCCGGCTTTAAGTGCAGATATCGGACTGGTGGACCGGATTTTCACCAGGGTGGGCGCGTCTGACGACCTGGCCAGCGGGCAGAGTACGTTTATGGTGGAGATGACGGAGGTTGCGAATATTCTGCGTAATGCCACCAGCAAAAGTCTTTTGATTCTGGACGAGATTGGACGGGGAACCAGTACCTTTGACGGCTTAAGTATTGCCTGGGCTGTGATTGAGCATATCAGTAACAGTAAGCTTCTTGGGGCAAAGACCTTGTTTGCTACCCACTACCATGAGCTGACTGAGCTTGAGGGGAAGATTCATAATGTAAATAACTATTGTATTGCCGTGAAGGAGAAGGGCGACGATATCATTTTCCTGCGGAAGATTGTAAAAGGCGGCGCGGACAAGAGCTACGGAATCCAGGTGGCAAGGCTTGCAGGGGTGCCGGAGTCCGTCATCCTGCGTGCCAAGGAGATTGTAGAAGAACTGGTGCAGGCGGATATCACGGACAAGATTAAGGATATTGCAAACCACGGCCATGAAAAGCCGGATAAGCCGAAGCATTACGACGAGGTGGATTTGGCGCAGATGTCGCTGTTTGACACGGTGAGGGATGACGACGTGATTGACGAGATTAAGAATTTGGACCTTGGAAACCTGACTCCGATTGATGCGCTCAACACGCTGTACCAGTTACAGAATAAGCTCAAGAACCGTTGGTAAATGAGCCGGATTTGGAATTCTTGGTTTGGCAGGAGGCAGGCAGGATAAGCGATGAATAAGATACAGGTTTTGGATACGGTTACAATAGATAAGATTGCGGCGGGCGAGGTGATTGAGCGTCCGGCCTCTGTGGTCAAGGAATTGGCGGAGAATGCCATTGACGCAGGGGCAACAGCCATTGTGGTGGAGATTCAGGACGGCGGGACGACGTTGATTCGGATTGCGGACAACGGGTGCGGCATTGCCAGGGACGAGGTTCCCAATGCGTTTTTGCGCCATTCTACCAGTAAGATTCGCTCTGTGGAGGATTTGGCCCATATCGGCTCTTTAGGCTTTCGCGGCGAGGCGCTCTCCAGTATTGCGGCGGTTTCCCAGGTGGAGTTAATCACAAAGACAGGCGAACAGACCTTTGGGACGAGATACCGGATTCACGGCGGGCTTGAGGTGGATCTTGAGGATACAGGTGCCAGGGACGGCACAACGTTTCTGATTCGGCAGTTATTTTATAATGTCCCTGCCAGACGGAAGTTTTTGAAAACGCCTATGACGGAGGCAAGCCATGTGGGAGACTTAATGACAAGGCTTGCCCTGTCTCATCCTGAGATTTCCTTTCAGTTTATCAATAACGGGCAGTCAAAACTCCATACTTCGGGGAATGGTAGCCTTAAGGATGTGGTTTATCATGTCTATGGGCGGGAGATTGCCTCTAACCTCCTGCACTGTGAGCTTAACGGGCAGGGGATACGGATTAGCGGTTTCCTTGGAAAGCCGGTTATTTCCAGAGGGAACAGGAATTTTGAGAATTATTTTATCAATGGCCGTTATGTGAAGAATCAGATTGTGTCAAAGGCCATTGAGGATGCGTACAAGGATTTCTCTATGCAGCATAAGTATCCTTTTGTCGCCCTTCATATGGAGATTGACGGGGAGAACGTGGATGTCAACGTACATCCTGCTAAGATGGAGATTCGTTTCCATAATCAGCAGGAGGTCTATAATCGGGTGTATGAGGCGGTAAATGCTGGGCTTCATGCAGAGGAATTGATTCCCCATGTGGAGTTAGACGCCCCGAAGGGGAATCAGGGAATGGATTCTGGAAATAATAATAGGAGAGAGAAGGCTGAAGAAAACCGGCTTCCGTTCGAGGGGCTTAAGCGGATGTCTGGCACTGATGGCGCCAGTACCGGTACGGTTCAGGATAAACCTTCAAAACAGGTGTTACCGCCGCCGTCAGAACGGAACCTGGATTATTTTATGGGGAAGATGCGTGAACGAGTAAAGGCGTACCACAGCCAGAGAGCATCCGCCGAGGTTACTGACCGAAACGGGATTTTTAAGCCAGAGGTACAGTCTGACCGTATCCGCGAGACGGTAAAATATGCCAAAAAGACAGAAGAACCGAAGCAGTTGGATTTATTTGAGGAAAAGCTGCTCACAAGAGAGGCGAAGGATGAGTATCACCTGATCGGGCAGGTTTTTGAGACGTTCTGGCTGGTGGAGTACCGCGACAACCTCTATATTATCGACCAGCACGCCGCCCACGAACGGGTTTTGTACGAGCGAACCCTAAAAAGCATGAAAACCAGAGAGTTTACCTCTCAGATGATTACGCCGCCGTTGATTCTTGAGCTGAGTATGCAGGAGGCAGAGCTTTTAAACCAGTATAAAGAGCAGTTTATACGGATTGGGTTTGAGTTTGAGGATTTCGGGCAGGAGTCGTTTGTGGTTCGGGCGGTTCCAGACAATCTGTTCAGTATTGCGAAGAAGGAGTTGCTTTTGCAGATGTTAGACAGTCTGTCGGATGAGGTGAACAGGAATCTGTCGCCGGAGTTGATTGACGAGAAGATTGCCTCCATGTCCTGTAAGGCGGCTGTCAAGGGGAATATGAAGCTGACGGCTACGGAGGTGGATACGCTCATTGGAGAGCTTCTCACCCTTGAGAATCCTTATCACTGTCCTCACGGGAGGCCCACCATCATTGCCATGAGCCGGCGGGAGTTGGAGAAGAAATTTAAAAGGATTGTGTAGATTATGAAGAAACCATTAGTAGTCCTGACAGGGCCTACGGCTGTCGGGAAGACGAAAGCCTCTATCGGACTTGCCAAAGAAATCGGCGGGGAGATCATTTCTGCGGATTCTATGCAGGTTTATAAGCATATGGATATTGGTTCTGCAAAGATTCGTCCAGAGGAGATGGAAGGGGTGCCTCATTTTCTGGTGGATGAGCTTAAGCCCTGGGAGGAATTCCATGTCGTACGTTTTCAACAGATGGCAAAAGCTGCAATGGAAAAAATTTACGTCCGTCACCACATCCCCATTGTGGTAGGCGGGACAGGATTTTACATCCAGGCGCTGCTTTATGACGTTGATTTTTCGGAAAATGACGGAGACGCTTCTTACCGCCATGGACTTGAAGAAATTGCCCGCAAGGAGGGAGGGCAGGTCCTTCATGAGAAACTGCGCTCAGTTGATAAAATGGCGGCAGAGCAGATTCATGCCAATAATGTGAAGCGGGTCATCCGCGCCCTTGAGTTCTATCACCAGACAGGACAGCGGATTTCCGAGCATAACGAGAGGGAACGGCAGAAGGAATCGCCGTACCGGTTTGTCTATTTTGTGTTAAATGACGACAGGAAACGATTGTATGAACGGATTGACAGACGGGTGGAGCAGATGCTTAATGATGGGCTTGTTAAGGAGGTGGCGGCTCTTAAGAGCATGGGCTGCACCAGGGACATGGTGTCCATGCAGGGTCTTGGATATAAGGAAATTCTTGCCTATCTGGAGGGGGAGTTAAGTCTTGAGGAGGCTGTCTACCGGCTGAAGCGGGATACCAGGCATTTTGCAAAGCGGCAGATTACCTGGTTTAAGAGGGAACGTGAGGTGATCTGGATCAATAAGGATGAATATGGTTATGACGAAGACAGGATCCTGCACGATATGATAAGATATGTAAGGGGCGAGTTGGGGTGAGAAAATTATTTCGGAGTAAGTTTATTAAGAAAATGAATACTTTGCTGATGGTCTATGCCCGTTCACAGAATGCGGAGGCTACTTATCGGGAATTGATGGCTCTTAAGCCTTTGATTCGGGATAAGGGGGAGGAGGCTCTGTTTGAGCTGAATAGGGCGTCGCTGCTTTATGATATGAAGAAGTATAAGGAGGCGGCGGAGGTGATTATGCAGATTAAGCCGCTGAATCCTGTGTTCGACGCAAAATGTGCGGTTGTACGGACGAAGATTCTGGATTCGTGGTTGTAAGCCTTAGCGTTTTTGTCTAAAGTATTGACTGTTTATCTTTACTGGCAAACAGTAATCACTTAAGATGAAAATAATATGTATATTCTGGCATGTAGGTATCATTATGGAGATAAATAGAAACGTTTAGGGAGATTAACGATATGGCAAATGAAAGCAATTATGATACGAATATCATTTCATTATATAAAGAATTAGGAATCCGAAAAGAGGTACTTGAATTTGGCAGAGAGATAGAAGCAGGACTTAAGGAAAGGTTTGCCGCCATTGATGAGGTTGCGGAGTATAATCAGCTCAAGGTGATTCACGCTATGCAGAAGAACCAGGTCAGCGAAGGGTGCTTTAACTATGCCAGCGGCTATGGCTATAATGACGCGGGACGCGACACTCTGGAGGAGGTCTATGCTTGTGTATTTCATACGCAAAGCGCTTTAGTGCGCCCGCAGATTACTTGCGGAACCCACGCCCTTGCCCTCGCCCTTGGCGCCAATTTAAGACCTGGGGATGAATTGCTGTCTCCTGTTGGAAAGCCTTACGACACGTTAGAGGAGGTCATTGGCATACGTCCCTCCAAAGGCTCTCTTGCGGAATACGGGATTTCCTATTCCCAGGTTGAGCTTCTTAGGGACGGTACATTTGACTATGAAAATATACAAAAAGCAATTCATGAGAACACAAAGCTTGTGACGATCCAGAGGTCAAAGGGGTATCAGACCAGACCTAGCTTTTCCGTGAAGCAGATTGGCGAGCTGATTTCATTTGTAAAGCAGATTCGTCCGGATATCATCTGTATGGTGGATAACTGTTACGGGGAGTTTGTGGAAACCATTGAGCCAAGCGATGTGGGCGCGGATCTGGTAGTTGGCTCCCTAATTAAGAATCCTGGAGGCGGTCTTGCGCCAATCGGCGGTTATATCGCAGGCAGGAAGGATTTGATTGAGGCTTGCGGATATAGACTAACTTCGCCTGGGCTTGGGAAGGAGGTAGGGGCTTCCCTTGGCGTGATGCAGTCTTTTTATCAGGGGTTATTCCTTGCGCCCACTGTGACAGCCAGTGCCCTTAAGGCGGCGATTTTTGCGGCAAATATATATGAGAAGCTTGGATTTTCCGTGGTGCCAAATGGCAGCGAGAGCAGGCATGACATCATCCAGGCTGTGACCTTTGGAAAGCCGGAGGGAGTTATTGAGTTCTGTAAGGGAATCCAGGCAGCAGCGCCTGTGGATTCCTTCGTGACGCCTATTCCCTGGGCAATGCCTGGCTATGACAGTGATGTGATTATGGCGGCAGGGGCGTTTGTGCAAGGCTCGTCTATTGAGCTGAGCGCGGACGGGCCTATCAAGCCGCCTTATGCCGTATATTTCCAAGGAGGGCTTACATGGCATCACGGGAGGCTTGGAATCTTAATGTCGCTTGAATATCTGGTGCGGGAGGGCGTGGTTAAATTATGAAACAGTCCAAACTGATTAGGCGGTCATTATGAGAAGGATTGGGATTATCGGAGGGGGCGCTTCTGGGATTGCCGCGGCAATTACAGCGGCAAGATGCGACAGGAAGGCCCAGGTATTTATCTTAGAGCAGAAGGAGAAAATCGGCAGAAAGCTTCTTGCTACGGGAAACGGACGTTGTAATCTGACGAACCGTCAGGCTGTGGATTCCCAAGCTAAAGCCTGTTACTGCGGAGAAAATATCCGGTTTGTGAAGGAAGTTTTAAGGGCGTTTAGTTATGAAGATACATTAAAATTTTTTGATTCTATCGGGCTTGTGGTAAAGTTTAGGGGGGATTATGCGTACCCCCGTTCTGACCAGGCTTTAACTGTGCTAGAGCTTCTGGAATTAGAATTAAAACGTCTCAGCGTGGAGGTTTATTGTAACGTCAGGGTGGCGTCTGCTGCGTGGGAGGGTAAGAATTTTTGCATCAGGACGCAGGAAGCTGCTAAGACGTTTCAGGCAGACCGGTTGATTCTTGCCTGCGGCGGGCAGGCGGCTTCTTCTCTTGGCTCGGACGGCAGCGGATATGGGCTGGCTAAGGCTCTGGGGCATAGCATAACTTGCATTGTACCTGCACTGGTACAGCTAAAAGTAAAGGCTCATCCTTTTGCCAAGGCGGCGGGTGTTCGCACACAGGCAAAGGTGACGGCTCTCATAGACGGTAAGGAGGCTGCGTCGGATACGGGAGAAGTGCAGATTACCGCATATGGGATCTCTGGGATTCCTGTATTCCAAATCAGCCGTTTTATTGCGTTAGGGCTTCATCAAAAGAAGCGTTCTGAGGTTTTGCTTGATTTACTTCCTGAGTATTCAAAAGATGAGGCATACAGGTTACTTGCGAAAATAGGGAATAAGCGAGCTGATTTGACTGCAAAAGAATGGCTTACGGGAATATTTAACCAGAAATTAGTCCCGCGGATATTGGAGATGGCAGGTGTAAAAATGCAGGCGAGAGTAAGTAAGTTGAGTGAAAGCCAGCTTCAGACGGTTGCAAAGAAGTGTAAGCAGATTGTCCTTACGATTCAGGACACCAATGGATTTGAAAACGCCCAGGTCTGCGCCGGAGGAGTGCGAACAAAGGAGGTCTGCCCTCAGACAATGGAATCTCTGCGTACGAAAGGCGTGTATCTTACGGGGGAGTTGTTGGATGTTGAGGGTATTTGCGGAGGGTTTAACCTGCAGTGGGCGTGGTCTACCGGATGTATCGCAGGAAAAGAGGCTGTTATGAGGGAAGGTCATGAAAGAGCACAGAGAGGGAAGCCGAAAACATTATATTGATAATCTGAGAAATTTTACGATACTCTTGCTGTTTCCGGTTCATACATTTATGGTCTGGAATGATTTTGGCTCCCGTTTCTATATCTGGGAAGGGGAAAACAGAATATTGAGTACCTTGATTGTACTGGTGAATCCGTGGTTTATGCCCCTTCTCTTTGTACTGGCAGGAATGAGCGCGCGGTATGCGCTTAAAAAGAGGACGAAGAAAGAATTTGTGAAACAGAGGATTTACAAATTACTGGTTCCGTTTGTGGGTGGGATGCTGTTTCTTGTGCCCTTTCAGGCGTTGTATGCGAGAAAATTTTTTCAGGGCTATACCGGCGGTCTATGTGAGCATTGGAAATATTTTTTTACACATGTGACAGATTTGACAGGATATGACGGCGCGTTTACTCCAGGGCATCTGTGGTTTATTCTGTTTCTGTTTTTGATATCATTGTTTGCTGTGATTTTGATACATTTTCTGCCCTATGAGAAGGCGGCGGTCCGTATCGAAAAGATGTCTGCTTCGGGCGTAATATTTTTGTTTATTCCTGTTTGGATAATGTATTATCTGGGTAACTTTGGAGGCTTTAGTCTTGGGAAGGATCTGGCTTTATTTCTGGCAGGATATTATGTGCTGAGCAGTAACTCGGTGATGGAAAAGCTGGTAAGGAAGGGAAGACGGCTGGTAAGTGCATGTTGTATGGGGACAGCGGCATCTCTTTTCATGTATTACCGGTTTTCTTACTATGGCGATTTATGGGTAAACGTGATTGGATGGATTTCTGTTCTGACGGCTCTTGTAGTGGGAAAGAAATTTTTCAATAAGAAAACGGCTTTTACAAAATATTTTAATGGTTCGTCTTATCCGATTTATATTTTACACCAATCTATTCTGGTGGCTTTGGCGTATTATGTTGTGAATTGCTGCAATACGTTGTGGGTACAGGCGGCGTGTATCGGAGTAGGGAGTTTTCTTTTGACTGTACTGGCGTATCATTTGATAAAATGTGTTCCTGGTATCAGGATTATCGTTGGAATATTGGATTGATTATGAGGAGGTTGGCATGATTGCGTATGAAAGAAACAACGATGAGATTGTAACTCTTTACCATGGCTCAAAGTCAGGTATTCATGGCGCGATTGCGCCTTTGAGCCGTGAACACTGCGATTTTGGAAAAGGATTTTATATGGGGACAGACCGTAACCAGTCCTTGACTTTGATCTGTAATTATCCAAAAGCAAAGATATACACATTAAATGTTGATTTGTCCCAACTTAAGCTTCTTGATATGGAGGCAGGATTAGATTGGGCTTTATTGGTTGCCTATCATCGTGGTAAGATGGAATCCATAAAGAATACAAAAATCTACGAAAGATATGCAAATTTAAGCAAAGGCTATGATATGATTAGTGGCATGATTGCAAACGACAGAATGGTTATGGCAAATGAAATCTGCCGGAAATATCGCCGAGAAGGCAGATTTTTTGATGAAATATTAGAGGAAGGTGAATAAAATGTTAAATCTTACCTTTGAAAAACGTCAGCTTTGCGACATACAAGGCAGGTTATTTGAACTTGCATTAAAAAATGGATATGATTGTCCGTCATTTATTTCAGCCTTTATGAACGGCCCGTCAGCGGCGGCACTTGACGACACCTACGACCGATTGCAATGGGCGGGGGAAGAATATATTCTTGAAGAATTGGAGGAGGAAACAGGCAGCCTGAAAAAAGCGGGTGTTGTTTACTCAATGGAGGTGATGTATTGGACAGGCTATATTTATCGCTACTGGCATTACTATACCAATGAAAGCAGCCGAGAAATATATAAAATTGCGGACGCGGATACCATGAACAATTGCTGGCTTGGCTTCCATACGCTGGACGTTGAGATGGCAATCGACGACTTAATAGAGATTAAGAAGCAGTCATGATTACAAAAGAAGTGATCAACCAGGCCATCGACTATATTTTACAGCATATCGAGGAAGATTTAACCCTTGAGGATGTGGCAGAATACTGTCATTTCTCAAAATATTATTTCAGCCGCCTTTTCAAAGAGCAGACAGGGGAGAGTGTCTACGGATTTATCAAACGGGTGAGGCTTGAGCAGAGCGCATTTCGGCTTAAGACAGAGCAGGAACGAAAGATTACGGAGATTGGCGCAGACTATGGATACAGCTCGTCCAATTACAGTTGGGCATTTCGCAAGCATTACAGCATGACGCCCGTTGATTGGAGAAGACAGAGCTGTTTTTCCTCTATGGCCCATCCCTTCTTCCATCACGAAAGCTGGCAGACGGAGAGTTTTGAGGTCTGTGACAGCAAGATAACGATTGAGAACATTCCGGATTATTATGTGATTTATGAGAGGCGTTTTGGCAGTTATGAGAACCTTCACAGAGATTGGGAGAGGTTTATCGAAAAATATCAGGAGTATATCACCGAGGAGACGAAGCTGTTGGAGAGAACCTATGACGATCCGGCTGTGACAAGCGCCGGACACTGTCTGTATGACGTCTGTATGAGCGTGGGTGAGGACTGTACCCTTACGAATACGGCAAAGCTTCAGGGCGGAAGATGTATTGTATATCATTTTAAGGGACACGCAAAGCATATTTATGCGGCATATCAGACCATATTTCTGGTATGGCTGCCAAAAACCTCTTATGAACTGGATGCTGCGAAAAGTCTGTTTGATATTTACCATGCGGTGGATGGCGAGACGATGTATATGGAGTTGGATATCTGTGTTCCGGTGAAATAACAGGGCAAGAATTTAGAAGTTTATTATTAGATTCCTTCTTATAATGGATGTGTATTACATGATTAAAGGAGGAATTTTTTATGAACTTGGAACAGTTAAAACAGCACACACCAAAGATGATATGGCAGTTTTCGATTCCGGCGATTATCTCCATGCTTCTTACTTCCCTGATTACGATTGCGGACGGTTTTTTCATCGGGAATTATGTGGGGAAGGAGGGGATTGCGGCGGTCAATCTGGGACTTCCGATTATCTATCTGTATCTTGGCGTAGGCTTGATGGTTTCCATCGGCGGCGTGGCGATTGCGGGAATGGCTCTTGGTTCTGGGGATAAGTCTGCCTGCAATCAGGTATTTCGGCAGACGATTGTGACTACACTGATTTTCTCGGTGCTGCTAAGCTGTATTATGGTATTCTTTTTTAAGCCCATGCTGTCCCTTCTTCGTGCGGATGGATGTGTGATTGGGTATTTTCAGGAATATTACCGGATTATGCTTCTGGAGATGCCGGTTATGGTGGTCAATTCTTCGTTTGGGATGTTTATCCGCGGCGAAGGGCATCCGGAATATTATATGAAAATCAGTATCATAGATGTACTGCTGAATATCTTTTTGGATTACGTATTTGCCGACTGGTTTTGTATGGGTGTCGCAGGAGTTGCGGCAGCTTCCCTTTTGGCGGCGTTGGCTTCTCTCATCTGTATCCTGTATTTTTTCGTCAGGAAGGCTGGCATCTACCGCCTGGGATGTTTTCGGTTTTCCGGTAAAATCTGTGTGCAGTCCATCCTAAACGGAAGCTCGGAATTCATTGGAGAGATGTCCACAGGGATTGCCATGTTTGCCTATAATTTTGTTATCATGAAAAAAATAGGCGTAGACGGCGTGACTGCATTTACGATTGTAGGATATGTGGCATATGCGTTCAGTATGGTCATTGTGGGATTTGGGCAGGGTGCGAGCCCGCTGATTAGTTTTGCCTATGGCGCCAAAGAGAAAATACTTGCCGCCCATATCCGCAAGCGGACGAATCAATATGTCTGCTGTGCAGGAATTCTTGTTTTTCTTCTGATGGCGGCGGGGATGGGATGGTACAGCAGAGTATTTGTACAGAATAAAAATGTTGAAGAAATGATTAGGTCGGGAATGTTGATTTTTATGACTTCATTTTTCTTTTCAGGCGTAAATGCCATTACTTCGTTTTATTTTACCGCCACAGGCCACGCCTTTGAGTCTGCCGTGATTTCTGCGTCCCGTGGGCTGGTGGTTCTGCTGGCGTGTATCTTCACTCTGCCGTTTCTGTTTGGAATGACGGGGGTGTGGCTGGCCGCGCCTGTGACAGAAGGTATTACCCTTGGGATTACGGTGTTCTTTTTGCGTTCCCGACAATGAAAATACAACAGTGGTTGTGAGGTGAATTTTATGGGATTAGAATTTGTTCCTGCCTACGGGTATCCGAAGGAGGTGGGAGAGCTTTTTTCAGAATATACGGATATGCTGATTGCCGGAGATTCTTCGTTTCAGGAATATCTTGACCTTCAGAATTATGACGAAGAATTAGAGCATTTGGAGAGTAAATACGGGCCTCCTTATGGCAGGCTGTATCTGGCGTATTATGACCATGAGCTGGCGGGGTGCATTGGACTTAGAAGGATTGATGAGCAAAACTGTGAGATGAAGCGGCTGTATGTAAGGCCACAGTTTCGCGGAAAGCATATCGGGAATCAGCTTGTACAAAAGATCATAGATGAGGCGCGAAAGGCAAAGTATTCCCATATGCTGTTAGATACATTGCCTTTTCTTAAGAGCGCAATCCATCTTTATCAGGAGTATGGATTTTATGAGATTGAGAGCTATAATGACAGTCCGATGGATACGTCTATTTATATGAAAAAGGATTTAAGTTTATGATTGAGATAATTTCATTCTGCATGTCCTCAACAGTTTCAATCCGAACTTGGCCGATTTCTTCTCTTATTGCTGGAAAATCAGTATCAGGAAACAGATTTTCCAATAAATAATTAAGCGTTGGCGAGGCGCCCATGAAAGCAATCGTTAGAGAATGGGCATCAAACCGGCTTAATATCTCTCTTAATTCATTATCTGAGAGGGAAGATAGCTGCTCAAATTCTGTGATTTTCTGCGGATGTATTTGAGGCTCTAACAGCTCGTTTACTGTAAGATTATATAACTTAGAAAGTTTTAGGAGGATTTCTATGTCTGGAATTGCCGTCCCTGTCTCCCATTTTGAAACTGCTTGGCGGCAGACGTCTAATTTTTCCGCCAGAGTATCCTGTGTGTAATTGTTAGATTTTCGTAATAATTGAAAATATTTTGCTATTATCGTTGTATTCATAAAAATATCTTTCCTTTCTTCTTATGGGGAATGAGTGAGTATCAGAGGTATGCTCTGGTTTGTCTTTACGGATGATATTATTATAAAGCATACAGGCATAAGAAGAAAGAACTTCATAAGTGCAAAAAAGCAAATGACAGTTGCTTTCTTCCAGGTTGTATTGTCTTAGTTTGATAAAGTCTTTACATAGAAATTAGTTGTTGGTATAATTAGAGTATCACATAAACGGCGCTTTATTATAGAAAGTGGGTGAAAGACATGGGAATGACTAATAAACAATTTCAAGGTTTTATCAGGCTTGCACTTGTACTGATTGACAGAGCTTTAGATAAAACACCCGATAATGAGGAACTGCAGAAATTAAAGGATATTTTTCAGTTAATGTTAGAAGATGGCAATTAAAGCTATCAAGTCTTTATCAAATTAGCATTAAGGGGTTGTCGCACTAAGCAAGAAAATTACATGATAAGGCAAATCAAGTTTCAAGAAAAACCATATCTTGTATATTTTACGCTTTATACGGCAGCCTTTTTGTTGTATAATAAACTCCGTGGTAATGAGAATCATCCGAATGGAGGTTATCTATGGGAAGCTATCTGAATCCAGGAAACAAGGGGTTTCGGGAAAGTTTGAATTCCGCAATCTATATAGACAAAACAGGTCTGATTGAAAAAATGAACAGGCTTCTGAATACGCGGCAGAAGTTTATCTGTGTCAGCCGGCCAAGGCGTTTCGGGAAATCGGTGGCAGCAGACATGCTGGCGGCATACTATGGCCAAAACGAAGGTTCTGCGGAATTATTCGAGAATTTAGAAATCAGCCATTCAGACTCATATAGAAAGCATTTGAAGCAATATGATGTGATTCAGATTAATATGCAGGATTTTTTGAGCGTAACTAACACTGTGGATGAAATGTTGTCTAAACTTTGCAAATATCTGATTTTTGATTTGACAGATTATTTTGCAAATGTGCGCTTTCGGGACGAGGATAATCTGATTCAGGTTATGAAGGATATCTTTGCCAAAACAAAACATTCTTTTGTCATATTGATTGACGAGTGGGACTGCCTGTTCCGTGAGTACCAGCAAGACAGAGACGCCCAGAAGAAGTACCTTGATTTCTTAAGGGCATGGCTAAAGGATAAGGATTACGTGGCGTTAGCCTACATGACCGGAATCCTTCCCATTAAGAAATACGGCTCTCATTCGGCCCTTAATATGTTTACCGAGTATTCCATGACGGCGCCAGGGGAATTGGCGGAATATTTCGGTTTCACAGAGGATGAGGTGAAGGCTCTGTGTAGAGAGTATGAGATGAGTTTTGAGGAGACGAAGGCATGGTACGACGGTTACCGTCTTGTGACACATACAAGACGGGGAGAACTCCATTATTGTATGTACAGCCCCAAGTCCGTGGTGGAGGCAATGCTCAGGCACAGATTTGGGACATACTGGAACCAGACCGAGACTTACGAAGCGCTTAAGGTTTATATCCAGATGGATATGGACGGCCTAAAGGATGACGTGATACGGATGCTGGCAAGGGAAGAAGTGCGTATTAACACAGGGACCTTTGAAAATGATATGACTACCTTTGCGACTAAGGATGACGTCTTAACGCTGTTGGTGCATCTGGGATACTTAACCTACGACAGCGCAAAGGAAACAGTATCCATTCCCAACAAGGAGGTTTCACAGGAGTATGTAAACGCCATCAGCACCATGGACTGGCATGAGGTTATCCGTTCGGTGAACGCCTCCCGAAAGCTTCTGGAGGCGCTGTGGCAGATGGATGGCCAGGCTGTGGCAGAAGGCATTGACCGCGCCCATAGGGAGATTTCATTTCTTACGTATAATGATGAGAATTCCCTAAGCTGTACGATTAACCTTGCTTTCTATTTTGCAAGAGAGTATTATACGATAATACGGGAACTGCCGAGTGGGAAAGGATTTGCGGATATCTGCCTGATACCGAGGAAGCTGCATCTGGATAAGCCGGCTGTGGTGATTGAGCTTAAATGGGATAAAGACGTAACCGGTGCAATCGCTCAGATAAAAGACAGAGGATACGTAGACGCCTTGAAGGATTATAGGGGCAATCTGCTTCTTGCAGGAATCAGTTACGACAGAAGGTCAAAGACGCATACTTGTGTGATTGAGCGCACAAAACTAAACTGAGAGAAACGAGGAGGATATATGCAAAAGAAAACCGGAAACTTAATTATTACTGGAATATGGGTGATGCTGTTTATTCTTTTCACAGTTTTAGTACAGACCGTAGATGTCCATACCATTGGCCCAAAGAGTTCAAGCGTAGGCTTCGCGTCTGTGAACGCCCTTGTACATGAAAAACTGGGGGTTCACAGACTTTGGTATTCGATTACATACTGGCTTGGTTTTGTACCGTTGTCCACAGCGGGGATTTTCGCAGTAATCGGCCTGATACAGCTTGTCCGCAGAAAAAGTCTGTTTAAGGTAGACAAGAGCATCTTTGCCCTTGGCGTTTTTTATGCGGCTACCATAGCCGTGTATGTTTTCTTTGAATTCTATATCGTAAATTACAGGCCGATTCTCATTAACGGGTATTTGGAAGCCTCGTATCCCTCCTCCCATACCATGCTGGCGTGCTGCTTTATGGCCGCCGCCATGCTGGAGTGCGGTATGCTGGTTAAGGACAGGAGGATTAACATCATTGTCAGAGCCGTCTCAATGATCATTATGGCAGTAATGGTAATCGGCAGGCTGATTTCAGGCGCCCATTGGTTTACGGATATTATAGGGGGCTTATTAATCAGCGGCGCACTGATTATGGGACTGTATTCTGTTCTGTCAATGCTGCCCAAGAAGCGGTGAAGGGTGAGCAGACGTTAGATTTATCCGGATAGGAGGCAGTAAAATGTATTGTATATTAGTGACAGGAATTCCGGCGGCAGGGAAAAGCACGATGGCAGAATATCTGTCAAAGAAGATGGGTCTGCCCGTCTTTTCAAAAGACTCTGTCAAAGAACTGTTATACGATGAAGTGGGTTTCCAGTCGAGAAAAGAAAAGGTCAAGCTTGGGATTGCCGCTATGGAAATGATTTACTATGGGGCAAAGCAGTTGATGAAGGCAGGACAGCCTTTTATTCTGGAAAATAATTTTGAACATTCCTCAAAGGAGGGCATTACAAACCTTCTCAATGAGTACGGTTATCCGGCGCTTACGGTCACACTGACCGGTGATTACAGAGTGATTCACCAGCGTTTCCTTAAGCGGAATATAAGTCCTGAAAGACACAGAGGCCATGTACTGAATGATTGTTATCCGGAAAAAAGAGAACACAGTATCGAGGAATTGAGGGCAGCCTCCCTTTCATATGAGGATTACCTGTACGGAATCGCTCACAGGGGATTTGACACCTTTTCAGTGGAAGGAGAACAGATTGTGGTTGATACGACAGATTTTTCCAGGCTTGATATGGAAGAAATCTTAAGGCAGGTCATGGAGTGGAAAGAGAAGCTATCGCGCAGCTAACAGGTGAGAGATTATGATTCGGATTAGTCAGTTAAAATTGGAGGTTCACCACACAGAGGCGGACTTAAGGGCAAAGATTTTGGGACTCCTTCGTATCAGGGAGGATGAGCTTATTTCTTATACACGAAAAAAGCAATCTCTGGACGCCCGAAGGAAACCGCAGCTTTTTTATGTGTACACCATAGATGTAAAGGTAAAGAATGAGAACGGAATAAAAAAACATTTCCGAAAACAGAAGCATTCAAACATTCAGTTTCAGCCAGAGGAGAAGCCATATTCTCTATGTGCCTGCGGTACAAAACCGTTGGCTCATCGTCCGGTGATTGTCGGGACTGGGCCGGCAGGGTTATTCTGTGGTTATGAGCTTGCCCGCCTTGGATATTGTCCGATTCTTTTGGAGAGGGGCGCTTCCATAGAAGAACGTATGAAGGATGTGGAGGAATTCTGGTCTTTAGGAGTGCTAAAGCCCAATTCAAACGTCCAGTTTGGAGAGGGCGGGGCAGGGACGTTTTCAGACGGGAAACTGAATACAATGGTCAACGACCCCATGGGACGAAATGAACGGGTTCTGGAGATTTTCGTGGAAAACGGCGCGCCGGAGGATATTTTATACCAGAGCAAGCCCCATATCGGGACGGATATCCTGACAAAGGTGGTACAAAATATACGTGAATTTATTATTTCCCATGGCGGGGAGGTCAGGTTCCATTCCCAGGTAACAGATTTTGTCCTGGAACAGGGGGAGGGCTCTGAGAAATTGTCTGCCCTGAAGGTGTGCCGGCATTTGAGCCGGAAAGAAAAGAGTTTGGAGGTCCTGGACACAGAGCTTGCGGTGCTTGCCATCGGGCACAGCGCCCGCGATACCTTTGCCATGCTTAAAAATCGAGGAATTCCCATGAGAGCAAAAGCGTTTGCCGTAGGAATCCGTATAGAGCACCCTCAGGAAATGATTAATCTGGCGCAGTACGGGGCTTCCTATGACGGCGGGCTTTTGGCAGCGGCCTACAAACTGACGGCAAAGCTTCCGGATGGAAAGGGCGTTTATACCTTCTGCATGTGTCCAGGCGGCTATGTGGTCAATGCTTCCTCGGAGGAAGGCCGCCTGGCTGTCAACGGCATGAGTTACCATGCAAGGGACGGAAGGAATTCAAACAGCGCCGTGGTGGTAACCGTCACGCCGAAAGATTACAGAAGTTTTGTTTCATCCAAGAAAGATTCCACAATCGGAGAAACAGGGGAAAATTGGGAAACAGCCAACCCGCTTCTGGGTGTGGAATTTCAGCGCAGACTTGAAGAAGCCGCCTATGAGGCAGGCAGGGGAAAGATTCCGGTCCAGCTTTTTAATGATTTCTGCAAAAACCGTCCGTCCCATGGTCCGCAGGAGATATCTCCGCAGATGAAAGGCGGTTACACGTGGGGAAATGTAAGGGCAATTTTTCCGGAGGAGTTGGCGAAGGCCATAGAAGAAGGCGTCTACTCCTTTGGAAAGCGCCTCAAGGGCTACTCACGGCCTGACGCCCTGGTTTCCGGCGTCGAGAGCCGTACCTCGTCTCCGGTGCGTATCTTAAGGGACGACACTTTGCAGAGTAAGGCAAAGGGACTCTACCCTTGCGGTGAAGGCGCGGGCTACGCAGGCGGAATCACCTCAGCCGCAATCGACGGCCTTAAGGTTGCCCAGGCAATCGCCGAAGAATACAGCCCCTTTTAAGGATGAACAGCCTGTTTCCGGCATTTTAAGTACAGACAGACCGCGCTGATTACATCCGTCACAAAAAACAGATGCAGGATAATATAGAGAAGGGCGGATTGGTTTGAGATTCGTCCTTCTTTTCTTAATCTCACGGAAGCGCTGATTCCGTACATAGACGAGGTCAGCAGCAGGCACACATCCACTAAAGCAAAGGCCGACACAAGAATCGGCGTCACGATAATAAACGCAGGCACCACCATGGCAAGCATTAAAAGCAGCGCCATCGCAAACACTCCGGCATAGAAGGGGATATGGGACAGCTTGACTGCCATATCCCAGAACGCCAATCTGCGTCCATCCTCCTCATGGGGATAAGACCATGCGTTCCATATATTAAAACCATAGACAACGACAGAGATAAGGAGATAAAGGGGCAGGGTTTTGCGAACCGGCAGCACCATAACAAAGACCGATAAATACGGCGCTATCATCAAGATAACAGGAAGAATTCTTCTTAAGTTTTTCATAACATTTCCCTTTCTGTGTACGAACTAAAAGTCTATATTTATTGTACTACTTTCCGCAGCCAATTACAATTCTGTGAAGCGTTCATTATACTCAGAAAATCCCACCCTTTTCGACATTCCTTAATACAGTTTAAGAAATTTTTAATGTGATAACCCTATACACCGTTTCCGAAATATGGTAAAATGTACTGAGTTTTCAGATAGACAAAACGAGGAGGAGTACATATGAAGGGAGCAGGAGGCAAGAATTCCTGGGCTTTATTCCTGTTTATCCTGACAGGAATCGTACTTGGAGGTTTTATTGGTATGCTGGCTGAGGGAGTGCCGGCATTAAGCTGGTTGGCATATGGCCAGTCCTTTGGGCTTCAGGAGCCGGTGGTCTTGAATTTCGGGATTCTGGTGCTGACGTTCGGCCTGTCAATCAAGATCACCATCGCAAGTATTGTGGGAGTGATTCTTGCTGTCATTATTTATCGTTTCTTATAGAGTCTGTTATGAGTGTCGTACGAATCCAAAGATGAGATGAAGCAGTCAAATACCATAAAAGAGATACCGGAAACGGAACGTCCTTATGAGAAATGCGAACGAAAAGGGGCGCACGCCTTAAGTGATGAAGAATTGTTAGCCGTTCTGCTGCGTACAGGCACTCAGGGCGAGAATGCCCTTTTGCTGGCGAGGAGAATCCTCTACCACGCCGGAGAGACTGGAATCTTAAGCCTCCATCAGTTCAGCAGGGAGAGGCTCATGAAGGTAAAGGGCATCGGCAAGGTAAAGGCGATTCAGATTTCCTGTATTTCCGAGCTTGCGAAGCGTCTCTCTAAGGCGTCATACCAGGAAGCCCTGTGCTTTTCAGAGCCGGAGACCATCGCCAGATATTATATGGAGGATATGCGTCATGAGAAGCAGGAGTTGATGAAGCTTCTGATGTTGAATACCAAAGCAAAGCTGGTCGGGGAGACGAATGTATCGAAGGGGACGGTAAACGCCTCGCTGATCACGCCGAGAGAACTTTTTATAGAAGCGTTACAGAAGAATGCAGTATCCATTGTGATCTTACATAATCACCCAAGCGGCGATCCGGCTCCAAGCAGGGAGGATATGCTGACAACCAAAAGAATCCTGGATGCAGGGGCATTGATTGGAA
Organism: uncultured Dorea sp.; assembly: GCA_910584575.1. Taxonomy (GTDB): domain Bacteria; phylum Bacillota; class Clostridia; order Lachnospirales; family Lachnospiraceae; genus Sporofaciens. The sequence continues at coordinate 24,128 of CAJUBG010000012.1, read as the reverse complement.
TTGAGCTGTTAGACCATATCATTATTGGGAATAATTGTTATGTAAGTTTTCGGGAGGAAGGCATACTTTAGAAAGGATCTATGTCAGATGGCGAGGAATGTATACGGTCTTGATCTTGGCTCATATGAGATCAAGGTTTACGATAAGAAGAAAGATACCATATGGAAAGAAAAAGATGTCATTGCACTGAAGAATGAGAAGGAGATTTTTGCGGTAGGGGACGAGGCTTTTTCTATGTACGAGAAGGCGCCCTCCAATATAGAGGTGGTATTTCCCATGAAGGAGGGGGTCATATCCAGGTTTCATGATATGCAGTTCCTTCTGCAGAACCTGCTCAAGAAGGACCGGCAGTTTGCCCGCGGCTCGGAGTATGTGGTGGCAGTACCCACAGACGTTACCGAGGTGGAGAAGAAGGCGTTCTTTGACCTGGTCATCCATTCCACGGCAAAGGCCAAGGAGGTTAATATCGTAGAGCGCTCTATTGCGGACGCAATCGGACTGAATTTGGACGTGCAGAACACCAAGGGCGTGTTTATCGTGAATTTCGGCGGCGAGACCACAGAGCTTTCTGTGATCGCCGGAGGCGGTATGGTTATGAACCGCCTTCTGAAAGTTGGCGGCGCAACCTTTGACCAGTCGGTGATTAACTTGGTTCGCCACAGCCATGACTTCCTGATTGGAAGGCACACGGCGGAGGTGCTGCGAAAAAGCTTCGGAATCTTTACCAATGAGGTGGAGGCTATGCTTACCGTTGCGGGAAGGGATCTGATTACGGGCGTACCCATGCGCAAGGGCATCTCCATTAACCTGGTCAGGCTGGCCATGAAGGATCCGCTGTTCCAGTGTGTCAGCGCGATTCAGTCCCTTCTTGACCGGACGCCTCCGGAGGTAAGAAAAGCCATCAACGAGAATGGAATCTTTCTGACCGGCGGCGTTGCCCATACTGCGGGACTTGAGATGTATGTGGAGGAGATGGTAGGAATCACAACCCGAACCTCCGTAGAGCCGGATATCTGTGCGGTAACCGGATTGAAGAAGATTATTGAATCGAAGGAATTGCGCAAGTTTGCATTTTCCATGATCGATGAAAATTATAGGTGGATGAGATAATATGAAGAACAAGAATCAATCGTCCTTTTCAAGTAAATACTGGCTGATTATCATATCCGTTCTCTGTGTGATTCTTCTGGGAATCGAGCGTTTTACGGACGGAAAAGGGCCTTTACGGTTTATCGCCAGCTATACGGTTGTTCCTATGCAGGAGGGAATCAGCTATGTTGGAAGGTTCATGAGCGACCTGTCGGATAACTTTGAGACTCTGGAGGACATGAAGAAGGAGAACAAGAAGCTTCAGGCAAAGGTGGATGAGCTTACCATAGACAATACCAGGCTTCGGCAGGAGCAGTATGAGCTGGACCGGCTGCGGGAGTTGTATAAGCTGGATGAGAATTACTCGGATTATGAGAAGATTGGCGCCCATGTGGTTGCCAATAACGGAAGCAACTGGTTTACGGACTTTACCATTGACAAGGGAACCCGTGACGGGGTACAGGTGGATTCCAACGTACTGGCAGGAAGCGGCCTTGTGGGAATCGTTATCGAGGCAGGCCCTACTTATTCAAGGGTACGCTCTATCGTAGACGATGCCAGCAATGTCAGCGCCATGATGCTTTCTACTTCGGATACCTGCATGGTCAGGGGGGATTTGAAGCTGATGGCAGACGGCAGGCTTCGCTTCGAGAAGCTGCCTAACAATGATAACAAGATTGAGGCGGGTGAGCAGGTGGTGACTTCTCATGTCAGTCCCCGTTTTCTCCAAGGGCTTTTTATCGGATATGTCAGCGATATTGAGGTGGATGCAAACAACCTGACCCGTTCCGGATACATCACTCCGGCTGTGGATTTTGGCAAGCTTCAGGAGGTGCTGGTGATTACCACCACCAAGAGGAACCTTCTGGAGGCCGACGATTCCCAGGATACCCAAAGCCCTGAGGCTGCCAATCAGGCTTCGCCTGAGGATACGCAAGGCTCCCAGGAGTCTCAGGATGGAGAAGGAGAATGATTCATGAAAAGAAAGCTCATAACATTTGCCGTAATTCTGGTGTGCTTTCTGCTTCAGAGTACCGTGTTCCAATATCTGACGTTTGCGACCATTAAGCCGAACATGCTGATTGTGGTGACCTCCTCCTTTGGCTTTATGCGTGGGAAGAAGGCGGGGCTGTTTGTAGGTTTTTCCTCAGGACTGCTGGTCGATCTGTTCTGGGGCGACGCCCTGGGCTTCAACATACTGCTGTATTCGGTGATCGGATATGTGAATGGTTCTTTTAAGCGGATGTTCTATGATGATGACGTCAAGCTGCCGATTGTGCTGATCGGAGTGAGTGATTTTCTGTATGGACTGTTGGTGTATGCTCTTTTATATATGCTTAAGGGGGATTTTGCTTTTTGGTCCCATTTGATGGAGATTATCCTGCCGGAGTTGGTGTATACGATTCTGGTGACTCTGGCGCTGTATCAGATTATATTACACATCAATAAGAAACTGGAAGAAGAAGAACAAAGGAGTGCAAGCAAATTTGTATAGTTTATGGGAACGGCTCAAAGCCGGCATTACAGAAATCTTTCAATCACGGGTCGTTGTGATTATCCTGATGTTCTGTATCATGTCTGCGATTCTGGTTCAGAGAGTATTCTACCTGCAGATTGTAAAGGGACAGGAGTATCTGGACGATTATAAGCTGCAGATTCAGAAGACCAAGGAGGTACAGGGAACACGCGGGAATATCTATGACCGCAACGGGTATCTCCTGGCTTATAATGAACTGGCATATGCAGTCACCATAGAGGATATCGGTGAGTATGATGACCGCGAGCATAAGAACAAAGAACTGAACAGAGTTGTATCCAGTGTGATCCAGATGGTGGAATCTAATGGGGACACGGTTATCAATAATTTCGGTATCATTCTGGACAATAATAACAATTATATGTATGTTGCCCAGAACGAGACGCAGCGTCTCAGGTTTGTTGCGGACGTATATGGGAAGCGTACCATTGACGAGCTTTCTGGCAAACAGAAGAATATTTCCGCAGAGGCCCTCATTGATTATCTGTGTACCGACGAGGTAAACGGATACGGGATTGACCAGTCTGCCATGGAACGGACCCAGGTTTTGAAGCTGGTGAATGTCCGCTATGCAATCTCGCTGAACAGTTACCAGAAGTTTATAGCAACCACCATTGCGGAGGATGTCAGCGACGAGACGGTTGCGGTTGTCATGGAGAATCTGGACAGCCTGCAGGGAGTCAACATTGAAGAAGAATCAATGCGGCGGTATGAGGACAGTTATTGTTTTGCCAACATTATCGGCTATATCGGCCAGATTTCTCAGGAGGAATACGACGCACTCAGTAAGAAGGAGAAGGAGGAATATTCCAAGACGGATACCATAGGAAAGTCCGGTCTTGAAAAGACCATGGATTCCGAACTTCAGGGGAAGAAGGGTGAGATTAAGCTGTACGTCAACAGTGTGGGGAAGGTAATTGAGACGATCAATCAGAAGAACCCCAAGGCAGGGAACGACGTGTACCTGTCTATTGACGCGAATTTACAGAAGGCGGCATACCATGTCATTGAGCAGGAGTTGGCGGGTATTTTGCTTTCCAGAATCCAGAATGCGCTGGATTATGACCGTACCCAGGTAAAGGACGGCAGCGACGTAATCATTCCAATCGGAGATGTGTACAATACCTTTATCAACAACGAGATTCTTGATATGAACCACTTTGGCGAAGAAGATGCAGGCGCTACCGAGAAGGAGGTTTTTGCTGCTTTTTCTGCCAAGAGGGAAAGTGTGATTCAGGATATCTCTGGGATTCTGACGGACCCAGGCGCAAGGGCATACAGAGATTTCCCGAAGGAGATGCAGGCGTACCTGACTTATATCGTATCGGATCTTCTAACCGGCAGGGGTGTCATCCGTTCAGACGCTATTGATACCAACGACGCCACATACAAGGCGTGGAGGGATGATGAGAGCATCAATATCTATACCTATCTGACCTATGCCATTTCTCAGAACTGGGTGGATACCTCCCTGCTAAAAGAATATGCGGCTGCCAAGGGGGAATATACCGATTCCAATGAACTTTATCAGGGAATGATTAATTATATTATAGAGGATATTCAGGATGACAACAGCTTCAATAAGCTGATTTACCGGTATATGGTGAAGGCAGGCGCCGTGACAGGGCGGCAGATCTGCCTTATGCTCTATGAGCAGGGTATCCTTACATTCGACGAGGCGCAGTATAACGGGTTAAATTCCGGAGGCATCTCTGCCTATGATTTTGTCCGAGGCAAGATCGAGACGTTGGAGATTACGCCGGGACAGCTTGCGCTTGAGCCCTGTACCGGCTCTATTGTGGTTACGGACGTTAATAGCGGGAAGGTCCTTGCCTGTGTATCTTATCCGGGTTATGACAACAACCGGCTTGCAAATGCCATGGACTCCAATTACTATCAGAAATTGGTGACAGACCAGGCACGGCCTTTTTATAACAACGCAACTCAGGAAAAGACGGCGCCTGGCTCTACCTATAAGCCGCTGATGTCCATTGCCGGATTGATGGAGGGGGTCGTGAATGTGAATACCTATCTGCCTTGCAACGGAGTCTACAAGAAAGTAGAGCCGAACCCGACCTGCTGGATTAATCCGGGCGCTCACGGAGGGCTTAACGTGGCGGGTGCGCTGCAGCATTCCTGTAACTGTTATTACTATGAGGTGGGGTATCGGCTGAGCCTTCAGGAGAGTGGGATCTCACAGATTGATTCGGACAGCAGCGAAGGGTCGGCAACCGAGGTATATTACTCCAGCAATCTTGGCCTTGAGAAGATGAAAAAGTATGCAACCCAGTTTGGGTTAGGCGAGACGTCGGGATTGGAGATTCCGGAGTCTGAGCCGCAGATTTCCGACGATTCGTCTGTACCGTCTGCTATCGGACAGGGTACGAACAACTATACCGTCAGCCAGCTTGCGCGTTATGTCACGGCCATTGCCAATAAAGGGACGGTATATAACTTAAGCCTGCTTGACAAAGTCACTTCTGTGGAGGGTGATGTGATAAAAGAGTATGAACCAGAGGTGTATAATACAATCTCGGACGTGCCGGATTCTTACTGGTCCGCCGTCCATACCGGTATGCGCAACATGGTTACCTCCCATGGTGATTTGTTTTCAAAAATAAATGCAAGTGATGTAAAACTGTCTGGAAAGTCAGGTACAGCACAGCAGAGTAAAACTCATCCGGATCACGGGCTATTCATAGGATTTGCACCAAGCGACAGTCCGGAGGTGGCATTTGCAGTCCGTATCGCAAACGGTTACAGCTCTAACTATGCCTGCGAGATCGGCAGCGATGTGATGGAATACTATTATGAGATAACTCCGGAGAATGAATTGATTACCGGAAAAGCAGCCCAGGTGACAGTTGGAACGACAGGAGGAGATTAAGGGAAAGGATGAGTTTATGTGAAAGATCCGGTGCTCATTAAGAGCAACAGATACGGGATTACGATTTTTTTCGATCCGGATATGCCCTACGGGGAGTTGCTCTTGGAGGTTCAGAAGAAATTTAAGTCTTCCGCACATTTTTTCGGTCATGCGGACATGGCGGTAGAATTCGAGGGCCGTACTTTCACAAAAGAGGAGGAGCATCTGATGGCAGAGGTCATTCAGGATGCCGCGAAGATACAGATATTATGTATTATTGAGAAGGACACAGATACAGAACAGCTCCACAGAAGAATGTTGGATGAAAGCCTGGAAACGCTCCATGAAAGAGACGGCCGGTTTTATAGAGGTACGTTAAGAGGAAAAGAGATCTTGGAATCTGAGACGAGCATTGTGATTGTCGGAGATATTGAGGAGGGCGCCGTTGTGGCCTCCAAGCAGAATGTTGTGGTCACCGGAACCATTTACGGGACGGTAATCGCAGGCGCCTCCGGCAATTATGACGCAGTGATCGCAGCGCTTCATATGGAGCCAAAGAAGCTGCGCATCGGAGATATTGAAGTCAAACCAGTTATAGGAGGAAGTTATTCATGGGCGAAGTTATTGTAATTACATCGGGAAAAGGCGGCGTCGGCAAGACGACGACAACGGCGAATCTGGGTGCAGGATTATCGAAGCATGACAAGAAGGTGGTAGTGATTGATACAGATCTGGGCCTTCGTAACCTGGATGTGGTCATGGGACTTGAGAATCTCATCGTATACAATCTGGTGGATGTGATTGAGGGCACCTGCCGGCTTAAACAGGCGTTGATCCGAGACAAGCGGTATGAGAACCTTTACCTTCTGCCTTCTGCACAGACCAAGGACAAGACGGCCATCTCCCCAGGCCAGATGAAGAAGCTGACAGGCGAGCTTAAGGAGGAGTTTGACTACATACTTCTGGATTGTCCGGCAGGAATCGAGCAGGGCTTTATGAACGCCATTGCCGGCGCGGACCGCGCCATTATCGTAACCACTCCGGAGGTATCGGCAATCCGTGACGCTGACCGTATCATCGGTCTTTTGGAGAGTCAAAAACTTAAAAAGATGGAGTTGATTATTAACCGTATCCGCGTGGATATGGTGAAGCGCGGGGATATGATGACGGTGGATGATGTTACAGAGATTTTATCCATTCCTCTGATCGGCGCGCTGCCGGACGACGAGCAGGTGGTCATCGGCACGAATCAGGGTGAGCCTGTCATCGGCATGGACTCAAAAGCAGGCACGGCATATATGAATATCTGTAAACGGATTATGGGCATGGAGGTTCCTTTTCTGGAGCTTACAAGCAGCACCGGATTTTTTTCTAAACTATCCGGCCTCTTTAAGAAAGAATAGGGGGATGGGATATGTTGAGGAAATCGTCGGTTGCCATTGCCAGGGACCGTGTAAAGGCATTGGTCATTTCGGATCGGGTACACTGTACGCCGGACGCCTATGACAATATCTGCCGAGAACTTTTTACCTCTCTTTCTAAGTATATGGAGGTTACAGAAGATGATTTTCAGGTAAACATTAACCGGACACAGGTTGTTATTACATTTGCAGGAGAAGAAGCGTGAGATTACCTAGATTTACAAAACCGTATCATTTAAGAGATTATAAATTCAGCTTAGTGTTCCTTGTACTGGCATTGTCCATGATCGGGATTCTGGCTGTTGGAAGTGCGAAAGCAATCTATCAGCCGAGGCAGATTTTTGGAGTAGCCTTCGGCTTCTGTGTAATGATTGTGGTATCACTCATTGATTATGTGTGGGTCTGCGATTTTTACTGGCTGCTTTATCTGTTTGCCGTTGCGATCCTTGCAGCCGTTATCCCTTTCGGGGAAAAGGTGAACGGGGCAAGGCGGTGGATTGACTTAGGCTTCACCACGTTCCAGCCCTCTGAGCTTGCCAAGATTCTGTTAATCCTGTTTTTTGCCAAGTTCATCATGGAGCATGCGGAGGATATCAGCGACAAGTTTACTCTTGTAAAATATGCTGTGCTCTGCGGTATTCCTCTGGTTCTAATCGTTGTAGAGCCGAATCTTTCCACCACCATCTGTACCGCCCTGGTGTTGTGCCTTCTCATCTTTGTGGGAGGCTTGCGATACCGTATTATCGGGACAATTCTGGTGATTCTGGTACCCTTGGCGCTTATTTTCTTAAGCATCGTGGTACAGCCGGACCAGAAGCTTTTAAAGGACTACCAGCAGCAGCGTATTCTGGCTTTCCTTGAGCCGGAGAAATATGCCAATGATACGGCTTATCAACAGAGGAACGCAGTTATGGCAATCGGCTCTGGACAGTTGACCGGAAAAGGGCTTAACAATAATACCACCACCTCTGTAAAGAATGGGAATTTTATTGCAGAGCCCCAGACAGACTTCATCTTTGCAATCATAGGTGAAGAACTTGGTTTCATAGGAAGCTGTATAGTTATTGCTTTATTGTTGTTGATTGTGATACAATGTATTCTAATAGGGACGCGATCGCAGAACCTGACGGGTAAGATCGTAAGCTGCGGATTCGGCGGATTAATCGGCATCCAGAGTTTTATCAATATAGGGGTTGCCACTCAGATTCTTCCGAATACGGGCGTGCCCCTTCCCTTCGTCAGTTATGGCCTTACATCGCTGGTAAGTCTGTACATGGGAGTCGGGTTTGTCTTAAACGTCGGGTTACAGCCGAAAAAATATCAGTAAGGAGTGAGGAAGATGAATATAGGACTGATCGCTCATGATTCAAAGAAGACTTTGATGCAGAATTTTTGTATTGCTTATAGGGGGATTTTAAGCAAACACAACCTGTATGCAACCGGCACCACCGGGCGTCTGATCGAAGAAGTCACGAACCTTAGCGTACACAAATACCTTGCCGGGCCCTTAGGCGGAAAGCAGCAGCTTGGGGCACAGATCGCACAGAACGATATTGACGCGCTTATTTTCCTTAGGGAGCCGTCGAATCCGAAGCCCCACGAGCCGGATGTGAATGACGTGATTCAGCTTTGTGACATGTATAATATTCCCATGGCAAGCAATCTTGCTACTGCGGAATTGATTATTTTAGCGATTGACAGAGGAGATCTTGATTGGCGTGAAATGTACAGGTAAGATTTATCGTGTGCTCATAGCTGCCGCTGTCTGTGTGGTTCTTGCGTCGGGGTGCAAAGGACCGGAAAAAGTGGTGTCAGCCTATGAGGAGGAGAACTACAACAAGGATATTTACAGAGGTCCGTTGTTCGCAGAGAATCTCTGTACAGCTACAACGGATATTATACCGGAGGGTGGGGTAGACCCGTCTACGGTAGGTTCGGCGGGACTCTTTGATGTGAACCGCCAGACTGTTGACTATGCATGCCGGATTCACGAACGCGCGTATCCGGCCAGCACCACAAAGATTATGACCGCACTGGTTGCTATTAAGAACGGGGATCTGTCTGCCACTGTGACGGTGTCGCCCTATGCTGATGCGTCGAATTTTGCATCAGATGAAAAGACCTGCGGTATCAAAGGGGGAGATCAGCTAACCCTGTCAGACCTTATGCATGGGCTTATGCTGGAATCCGGCAATGACGCGGCAGTAGCCATTGCCGTACATATTGCGGGAAGTACCGAAGCATTTTCCCAGATGATGAACGAGGAAGCCCAGAGGTTGATGGCGACCAATACGCATTTCGTCAATTCCAACGGCCTTCATGACGAGAATCATTATACGACTGCTTATGATTTATATTTAATTTTTAATGAATGTATCAAACATCAGGAATTTGTAGATATTATTAATACGAAGGAATATACGGCAACGATTACCGCGAATAGCGGCGCCGTCCGCCAGGAGAATTGGGCGCAGACTAATTTCTATGCAGCGGGAAAAGCCGAAGCGCCCACGGCTGCCACGGTAATCGGCGGCAAGACCGGTACAACGGACCAGGCGGGGAATTGTCTGATTCTTCTCAATAAGACTCCGGATGAAAGCCCCTATATCTCCATTGTGATGGGTGCGGCTACGAAGGAGTTGCTTTACCAGGATATGACAGCCCTTATTAATGGCATACCGGCAAATGAATAGGATATTCGCAAGGGGCATCCAAAGGATACCCCTTGCCTTGCAAAATGGCGCAGAAAAGCTATTCGGCTGAGGAACGGATCCTGCCGTACATGCTGATCAGATACAGTCCGCATAAGCCTACTAATGTGTAGATAATGCGGGAGAGCCATGATAGATTTCCAAAGAGAAAGGCCACCAGGTCAAAGCGGAAGATTCCGACTAAGAGCCAGTTGATTGCGCCTATGATTACGATTGTCAATGTTGTATTGTCAGACCATTTCATACTTAGTTCCTCCTTTTTGTCTTGCTGAACTTAGTATGGCTTTAGTAAAAATGAATTATACATATGAGAGGGAGGTTTTCGGCAAATGAAGCAAGAATTGCCGTATTATGCTTATTCCCAATATTTAAAGGATAAGTATGGAGAGAAGGTATATAAGTTACCTGTAAACCTTCCGGTTAGCTGTCCAAACCGGTTAGCAGGCAAAGGATGTGCATTTTGTGCAGGGCAGGGCACTGGGTTTGAGGCTATGGATTCCCGTGTTCCTGTTAAGGAACAACTGGAAAAGACGCGGCAGAAGATTGAAGCAAAATATCATGCTCACAGGTTTATTGCCTATTTTCAGAATTATACCAATACCTTTCTGCCTTTGGAGGAATTTCGTTTTTACGTGGAGGAGGCGGCAGGGACGCCGGATATTGCAGAGCTTTCGGTATCCACCCGTCCGGACTGTGTTTCAGGAGAATATCTGGAGGTCCTGGCGGATGCTAAGAGGCGTTTTGGTCAACAGATTACCATAGAGCTTGGGCTTCAGACCAGCAACTATCGCACGCTTCTGCGGATGAACCGGGGGCATACGCTGGCAGAGTTTATCGACGCCGTGCTTGCCGTTCACTCCTATGGTTTTGAGCTCTGCGCCCATGTGATTTTGAATCTTCCGGATGATGAATTAGTCGATACCATTGAGACGGCGAAGCTGTTGTCTGCCCTTCGGGTGCAGACGGTGAAGGCACACTCCTTATACCTTGCAAAAGGAACGGCTCTTTGCGAGGCTTATGAGAGAGGTGAAGTTACTATATGCTCAAAGGAGGAATACATCAAACGGCTTGCCGTATTTTTGGACTATCTGTCTCCTGAGATTGCGGTAGAGAGGCTTTTTAGCCGTGTTCCTGAAAAGGACTCCCTTTTCTGCAACTGGGGCATAAGCTGGTGGAGGTTAAAGGATGAATTGTTGGAGTATATGAGGGAGAATGGGAATTTCCAGGGAAGGAAATTCCATTACCTGAATGGAAAGGGATTAAACAGGAGGCTTTAAGTTGGCAGGAAATAAATTAACGCACATTCAGGCGTATCGCAATAAAAAGCATATGAATATCGGGCTTGCCATCTTTGGGATTATTTTTATCTATCTGGTGGTTACAATCCTTTTGTATCTGACGGGAACCCATGTGTCTGCCTATGAGGTGCGTGAGGGTTCTATCCTGAGAGACAATGCATATACCGGCTTCGTCCTGCGAAACGAGACGGTGGTAGAGGCGCAGGCCGACGGCTTCGTCAATTACTATGCCCTGGAGGGCAGCAAGGTGGGGGTAAAGACCAGGGTGTACACCTTATCTGACCGTGAGCTTGATTTTGCGGATACCGCCTCCGAGGAATCAAAAAAACTGTCCTCCGAAGAACAGGCCGCCATGCTGGTACGGGTGCAGGCATTTTCCGAAGGGTTTAACGACGAGCATTTCAGTGATGTTTACAGCCTTAAGGATACGGTGACAACCGTGCTTGAGAGCCGTTCCAACCAGAACCGCCAGGCGCAGTTAGACGCCATGGCAGGGCAGGAGAGCAGCGGCATCCAGATTTATCAGGCTGCCTCGGACGGGATCATCGCCTATTCTACGGACGGCTATGAGACGGCGGTTCTTGGTGATGTATCGGCGGAAACCTTTTCTAAAGAGAATTATGAGAAGAAGGACTTGAAGAATAATATGGAGGTCAAGGCCGGAAGTCCTGTGTACAAGCTGATTAAGGACGATAACTGGACTGTGGTGATTCCTTTGCAGGAGGAGATGGCAGAGGAGATGCAGGAGCTCGAGCTAGTGCGGGTGCGTTTTTCTAAGGATCAGGAGACGGCTGTGGCCGAATTTTCTATTCAAGAGCAGGGAGAGCTGCACCTGGGCGTCCTGACATTGGACAGTTCTATGATTCGCTATGCAAAAGAGCGTTATCTGGACTTAGAGCTGATTTTGGAGGATGAATCAGGGCTTAAGATTCCCAAGTCCGCGGTTACGGACAAGAAATTTTACATGATTTCGGAAGCCTATCTCACCCAGGACGCAAACAGCAAGGAGACAGGCGTGTTGGTAAAGACGCAGGACGGTAAGTCCAAGTTTCAGAGTGTCAATGTCTATGACCGAGATGAGGAGACAGGCATGGCATATCTGGGAACGGATGGTTTTGCCGAGGACGCGGTTCTGGTTAAGCCGGACTCCACGGATACATGTGTTCTGAACCGGACGGAGAGTATCAAAGGGGTATACAATATCAACAAGGGCTATGCCGTATTCAAGCAGGTTAATATTTTGTGTGAGAGTGACGATTATTATATTGTGGAGTCCGGAAGCGACTACGGGCTGTCCAATTATGATCATATCGCGCTTAATGGAGCCGATGTTGATGAAAATGATGTAGTATTTTAGTGTCAGCATTTGGAAAGGGGAGATGAAAATGCTCAAAGAAAATCTGGCGTTTGTAGAAAAAGAGATTCAGGCTGCGTGCAGACGGTCCGGACGTGACAGAGAGGAGGTCACACTGATTGCCGTCAGTAAGACGAAGCCGGTCAGTGAGCTTAGAGAAGCTTATGACCTTGGAGTTCGTATATTCGGAGAGAACAAGGTGCAGGAGTTGGCGGATAAGTACGACGAGCTGCCAAAAGACATCCACTGGCATATGATTGGCCATTTGCAGCGAAATAAGGTAAAATATATTATTGATAAGGTGGACTTGATTCATTCTGTGGATTCAATCCGGCTTGCCGAGACTATTGAGAAGGAGGCTGCCAAGCGAAATATCCAGGTAAATATTCTGATTGAGGTAAATGTTGCCGGCGAGGAAAGCAAATTTGGCGTATCGCCTTCAGAACTTCCCGAATTCGTTGAAGAAGTCGCAAAATTCCCCCATATTCAGGTTCAGGGATTAATGACAATTGCCCCTTTTGTGGAGGATTCTGAGGAAAACAGAGCAATTTTTGAACGCTTAAGAAAATTATCTGTTGACATTAAGGACAAAAAAGTTGATAATATTACTATGCGAGTTCTATCTATGGGGATGACGAATGATTACTCCGTTGCCGTAGAGGAGGGCGCAACCATGATACGGGTGGGAACCGGAATCTTTGGCGCACGCGATTATGCAAACTAGTAACGGAAGATAGGAGCATTTTATCATATGGGAGTATTAGATAAATTTTTAGATATCATGAGACTGACTGATGAAGATGACTATGATGACGATGAGTTCTTTGACGATGATTATGAGGACGATTACGAGGAGAAGCCGAAAAAGGGGGGCTTTTTCCGTCGTGGAAGGGAAGAATCCTACGATACGGAGGAGGACGATTACGACTATGAGCCGCCGGCGCGCTCATCCAGGTCCACGCGTCCGAGCAGCAACAATAAAGTGACTCCGATGCGCCAGCCAGCGTCAAGGAGGAACAATGGCGTCAGTATGGAGGTCTGTGTAATTAAGCCGAATTCCGTGGAGGATGCAAGGGAGATTACAGAGACTCTGTTAAGCGGGCGCACAGTAATCCTGAATCTGGAGGGTCTGGATTTGGAGATTGCCCAGCGCATCATTGACTTTACTTCAGGCGCCGCTTTTGCAATCAGCGGTAACCTGCAGAAGATATCGAACTACATATTCCTGGTAACGCCTACGAACGTCGATATATCGGGAGATCTCCAGGATCTTCTGAATACTTCTTTTGACGCCTCCTCCATGCGTTCCAGATTCTAGGATACAGGTTGGGAAAGATGGACAAAGAAGATACTTTACTGCAAAAGAGACTGATAGAGTTGTCACGGACTGCATACATCCGCGGGATTGTTACGTTCAGTGATTTTCTCAATCTGAATGAATTGAATATACTGCATACCACCCCTAAGCATCAGTTTCAATCTCCGTATGTGACTTATGGAGGGTATGGTTTATCAGAGCGTCAGATGGTTGCCTTTCTACCTGATGCTCTTTATGCGTTTTCGGGAGATGCCTTTGATGCGGAGGTTTTGCAATTTCCTATGGTGAATCTTACAGTCGAACCCCTTAACGAACGTTTTTGCGAGGAACTGACCCACAGAGATTATCTGGGGGCATTAATGAACCTTGGTATTGAACGGTGCAAACTGGGAGATATTATGGTGGAGGGCAGCAAGGCGTTCTTGTTCGTAAGAGATGAGATGGTGGGCTATATCTGCGAGAATCTGACCAGGATTCGGCATACCTCTGTTAAGGTTAATGTAAGCCAGGATTTTCCTAAAGATTACGAGCCGGCATATGAGGTAATGAAGGGAACCGTAGCCTCTATACGATTGGATACCGTTCTTTCCCTGGCATTTCCCGCCTCCAGAAGTAAGCTTACGGCATACATTGAGGGCGCCAAGGTGTTTGTAAACGGGAAGCTAATCACCAGCAACGGGTACCGTCTCAAGGAGGGGGATATTATCTCGGTCCGTAAACTGGGGCGGATTGTGTATGACGGGGTAGTGTCTGAGACGAAAAAGGGACGGTATCTTGCTGTTGTACGGAAATATATCTAAATATAGCTGCAAAAGGGGAGAGGAATATGGCAGAGATGAATGATACGAAAAAAGAAGGGGGCAGAGGAATCTACTATCTTGCCGCCATCACCGCTGTTTCCGTACTGGTCTGCTTTGACCAGTTTACGAAGCATCTGGTTCTTGAGAGACTTAAGGGGAATCCGCCGCTTAAAATCTGGGAGGGGGTATTCCAGCTTGAATATCTGGAAAACAGAGGGGCGGCGTTCGGGCTGTTCCAGGATCAGAGGATTTTCTTTTTCATGAGCGTATTTCTGGTGAGTATTGCATTTATCTGGTTCTTTTTAAAAGTACCTATGGAGAAAAGATTTGCGCCTCTTTGTGTCTGCGCTGTCTTTATTATGGCAGGCGCCTGGGGAAACTGTGTGGACCGGATTGTTTTGAATTATGTGGTGGATTTTTTGTACTTTAAGCTCATTGATTTTCCAATTTTCAATGTGGCGGATATCTATGTGACGGTGGCTACATTTTCATTGGCAATACTTATCTGTTTTTATTATAAGGAGGATGACCTTGAAAGAATTGTTCATCGTTGAGAGCCAGGAGGGAGAGAGGATTGACCGTTATCTGGCGGAGGCATTGCCTGAGCGTTCCCGTTCTTACGTGCAGAAGCTTATCAAAGAAGGGCATGTGCTGGTAAACGGAGAGCCTGTGAAAGCCAGTTACAGACTCCTGATTGGCGATTGTTTGGCTATTACGATGCCAGAGGTGCAGGAGCCGGACATTGGGGCAGAGGAGATTCCTCTTGACATTCTGTACGAGGATTCGGACATTATTATCGTCAATAAGCCGAAACAGATGGTGGTGCATCCGGCGCCGGGGCATTATACCGGTACTCTGGTCAATGGGCTTTTGTATCACTGTAGACAGGAATTGTCCGGTATTAACGGTATGATGCGCCCTGGGATTGTACATCGGATTGATATGGATACCACCGGCTCTCTGGTGGTGTGTAAGAATGACAAGGCGCACCAAAGCCTGGCAGGGCAGTTGAAGGACCATTCGATTAAGCGAAGCTATGTGGCAATCGTCCATGGCAATCTTACAAAGGATGAGGGTACTGTGGACGCCCCCATCGGCAGGCATCCCACGGAGAGAAAGAAAATGAGTATCCATGCAAAGAACGGGAAACGGGCAGTAACCCACTATCAGGTGCTTGAGCGTTTCGGGGATTACACTTATATTCAGTGTGAGCTGGAAACCGGACGCACCCACCAGATTCGTGTGCATATGGCGAGTATCGGGCATCCCTTACTCGGAGATTCGGTCTATGGCCCTCGGAAATCGCCCTTTCCCAAGCTCGTCGGGCAGACTTTACATGCCAAGACCTTAGGCTTGCTTCATCCAAAGACAGGGGAGTATCTGGAGGTGGAGGCGCCGCTGCCGGAATATTTTAGTGATTTGCTGGCACGTTTGAGAGGCTCTTTGAAAAATTTTTAGAAAATAATATACAATTTCGCCAAATTGTTATATAATAGAAGCATCAATTTAGAGGAGTGTGATTCGTATGGCGAAAACAAATACAATTATCACAATAGGCAGACAGTATGGAAGCGCGGGCAGGGAGATTGGATATAAGGTTGCTGACGAGCTGGGTATTAAGCTGTATGACAAGGAGATGCTTGACAGGGCGGCTAAGGAGAGTGGAATTTGTCAGGAATTGTTCGAGACTCACGACGAAAAGCCGACCAATAGTTTTTTGTATTCTCTGGTAATGGATACCTATTCCCTGGGATATTCCTCCGGAAGTTATACGGATATGCCTATCAATCACAAGGTATTTCTGGCACAGTTTGACGCGATCAAGAAGATTGCCGACGAGGGGCCTTGTATATTGGTAGGGCGTTGTGCTGATTATGCGCTGGAGGAGTACGATAATGTTATCCGCCTGTTTATCCATGCGGATCTGGACGTCCGTATCCGGCGTATCGCGCGTATCTACGATTTGACGGATGCGAAGGCAAAGGATCTGATTATGAAGACGGATAAGAAGCGGGCAAGCTACTATAACTATTACAGTAATAAGAGATGGGGGGCTGCCGACAGCTATGATTTCTGTCTGAACAGCTCTAAGCTTGGAATTCAGGGGACTGCCGATGCCATTAAGATGTTGGTGGAGATTAAAGAACGGGATTGTGAAAAAAAATTATAATAGAGATGATAAAACAATTTGAAAGGGGCGTCAGATGACGCCCCTTTAAGATAGTGTTATTTATTCTGCACAATTCGTTCCGGCCATCCTTTAATATTGCCGTTCAGTATGGCGGTAAACATCCTCTGTTTTGCACCGGGATGCTCATGATTCAACTGCGCGGCCAACTCCTTGGCATATTGGCGTTTCGTGTATCCGTCGATGGGACACCTGCTTGTCACAACCGGAAGCTGGTACTTATTCCGGAAACCAATCACATCTGCCTCTGTTACGAACATCATGGGACGGATGACGGTCAACTCCATCCGATCCAGATAGCTGCGTGGTGAGAAGGAGTAGAACCGTCCCTCAAAGAGCATGGAGAGCAGCATAGTCTCAATAATATCATCCTTATGATGAGCATAGGCCACTTTGTTACAGCCCATCTCTTTTACAGCCTGATTCAAGGCGCCTTTGCGCATCTTGGCGCACAGAGAGCAGGGATTGGTCTCCTTACGCTCATCAAATAGAATATGCGCAATATCCGTCTTGACAATCTGGTATGGCACGCCAAGCTCTTGGCAAAGCCTGGCCACAGGCGAAAAATCACATTCAGAATATCCCAAATCTACCGTAACTGCTGACAACTCAAAAGGCTTCGGATAGAATCTTTTCAGCCCGTGCATGGCATAGAGAAGGGTTAAGCTGTCCTTTCCGCCGGAGACGCCCACCGCAATATGGTCGCCTTCTTCAATCATGGTATACTCATCAACGGCTTTTCGCGTATAACTTAAAAGCTGCTGTAATTTCATAAAAAGTGTCCTTTCTAGTATTCTCGAAGCTTCACAGCAGATGCCGCACGTCTGCGCCGGTCCTCGTCAATGGCCGCATAGTGCTTCTTTGTGGTGTTCACGTCCTTATGTCCCAAAACATCCGCTACAAGGTAGATATCGCCGGTTTCCTTATATAAAGTCGTACCGTAGGTGCTGCGCAGCTTGTGTGGGGTAATCTTCTTATTGGGCGTCACCTGGCGGGCATATTTCTTCACCATATTCTCGATTGCCTGAATACCCATGCGGCGTTTTTGTGTGGACAGAAACAAAGCATTTTCATGGCCGGGGAGGGGAGTAATCGACTTGCGGCTTCCTTCGATATAGGCCAAAAGGGCTGCCTCCACCTCCTCGCCAAAATAGACGGTCATCTGGTTTCCGCCCTTGCGGGTCACGGTAATCCCGTTATTCTTAAAATCTACGTCGTTTAAGTCCAGTCCCACACATTCCGAAACACGGATGCCGGTTCCCAATAGCAGGGTCAGGATTGCAAGGTCACGGTCCTTGGTCTTATTATAATAGGTAAGAGCCTGGCCGGATAACTGGCTGCCGCAGTTCTCTACAAAGTCTAAGAGCAGCGCCACCTCGTCCGTATCCAGCCTTATAATAGCCTTATCGTGCAGTTTTGGCATGTCCACAAGCAGCGTTGGATTCTTCGATATAATCTGATGCTTATAGTAATAATTATAGAAGCTGCGCAGGGCGGACATCTTACGGGCCAGTCCCTTTTCGCTGTTGGTGATCAGCTCGTTTTCACGTTCATAGACCTTCAGATATTCCATGTATTCCTCAATATCCACGGGCTCTAGCTTTTCTAAATCGTCCACCCGAAACTGATCAATGGAATAATCCTTGTATACAGGATTGTTCTCCATCAGAAAATGAAAAAAAATGCGGACGTCGTATGCATAGTTAATCCTTGTTTTTGCCGAGGATTTTGGTTCGATTGCCCGAAAATAATCTTTTGCAAACGGCGGCAGGGACTTTAAGACTTCTCTGAGACGAATCGTCTGGTCAATGCGTGTCTGCTCATGATAATTCCTTGTGTCTGCCATGTAAAAATACCTCCTTATTAATTATTTACACTATATATTGAAAGAACTCCCAAACCCTCGATATATGTGATAATATGGATAATTATATCATAAATGTTGCTTTTTGTCTACATCTTTTGGAAAAATCGGTATTTGTCGTATAGATCTATATACCACTGTTTTACTCTTACGAACATATTTTCTAAACATCTGTTTGCTATTTCACATATGTTGTGGTAAAATATAATTATGAATTGTGTAAATATTTTGAATAAGGAGGTTTCGTATGGGACAAGGTAAGATAAGCCCAAAGCAGAAGGAAATATTAGAATATATCAAATCACAGATATTGGAACGGGGGTTTCCTCCGGCAGTCAGGGATATCTGTGAGGCGGTTCATTTAAAGTCCACCTCCTCGGTCCATTCGCATTTGGAAACCCTTGAGAAGAACGGCTATATCCGGCGTGATCCCACCAAGCCAAGGGCCATTGAGATTCTGGATGATTCGTTTAATTTTATGCGCCGCGAGATGGTGAATGTTCCGATGATCGGGCGAGTCGCCGCAGGTGAGCCCATACTGGCCGAGCAGAATATTGAGAACTACTTTCCTATTCCCATGGAGTATATGCCTAATACCCCTACTTTTATGCTCAGGGTAAAGGGAGAAAGTATGATCAATGCAGGGATTTTAAGCGGTGATCTGGTACTTGTCGAGCAGATTTCTACTGCGCAGAACGGCGATATGGTGGTTGCGTTGATTGAGGACGGCGCAACTGTAAAGACATTTTATAAGGAGGACGGCCATATCCGCCTCCAGCCGGAGAATGACAACATGGACCCAATCATTGTGGTGGATGTACAGATTCTAGGTAAAGTAATCGGCGTTTTCCGCTTTTTTAACTAACGATAAAGAGTACATAATCATTGGAGGAAGTTTTATGAAAGTCAGATTTTATAAGCATATTGAGGATCGGCTGCTTAAGTTCGCCGTGATTGTCGCCACATCAGGCGGGAAATGGGTATTCTGTCGGCATAAGGACAGGGATACTCTGGAGTGCCCTGGCGGTCATCGTGAAAGACGTGAGAAGATCTTGGATACCGCTAAGCGTGAGCTGACGGAGGAAACCGGAGCCATAGATTACCATATTGAGCCTGTATGCGCTTACTCTGTAACCGGACGGAATCGGGTGAACCAATCCGGCGAGGAAACGTTTGGAATGTTATATTTTGCGGATATTAAGAGTTTCCGGAAAAAGCTTAACAGCGAGATGGCGGAGGTGCTTTTGATGGACAATCTTCCAGTCCAGTCCGACCTGTGGACGTATCCTGAGATTCAGCCGAAGCTGATTCAGGAGGTGCTTTATAGGGAGTGTTGCGGTTAAGTTATAGTAACTTAAAAAGACGGGGCTATTGTACTAAACAGCCCCGTCAAATTCCCCTACAACTCGTCAATGCTCTCAATCCGCTTTCCGTCACTCCAGATTCTCTCCAGATGATAGAATTCCCGATTCTCCTTATCAAACACATGGACAACCACATCGCCGTAATCCAGAAGCACCCAGTTCCCTGACTGAAGCCCTTCACGCTGAATCTGCGAATGTCCCGCCTCATGCATCTTTTCCTCCACATTGTCAACCAACGCTTTTACCTGGCTGTCGCTGGAACCGCTGGTGATAATGAAATAATCTGCCAGTGGAGAGACGGAGGAAATATCAATAATACAGATATCCTCTCCCTTCTTGTCCTCCAGAGCACGATAAACAATACGTGCCATCTCTTTAACCTTCTCCATACTACACCTCCTCTCCTTCTCTTTTGCCTTTATAATAAAGATATGTTTTTTCCGTCATTGGGTCAACCGGAGTATTCTTACTGTTCAAATACTCTAAGGAGTCCTCAAGAATCCGGTACAGACAGGCATCAATATCGCGAAACGCCATCTTTCGCACCTCGGCCATATTGGGAAGCTCTCTCCTCCCAGGCTCGATATAGTCGGCAATATAGATAATCTTGTCTAAAAGGGACATATGAGGGCATCCCGTGGTATGGCTGGCAATGGCGTTTATAATCTCCTTATCCTTCACATGATACTTTTTGGCGGCAAGAAAAGCGCCAAGCTTAGCATGGAGGAGGCTAGGATTATTCTTCTCAACCTCCGATACACTCAAACGGTATTTTTTGCACAGCTTAATCTTCGTATCATTGGGAAGGCATTTGGCACAATCGTGGAGAAGACCTGCAAGCAATGCCTTCTCAATATCCTCGTCATGGCTCATGGCAAGAGCAGCCGCTGTGTACATAACTCCAAGGGTATGCTCATACCTCTCCTTATCCAGCTCAGTCATTAATTTCCGTCGAATCTTGGTAATCTTATGATTCATATGCTGTTCTCTCCTACATACAGATGCTTCTCCAAAATATAAGTGTTGACAGCCTCCGGAACATAGCCTGCGATACTCCTGCCCTCCCTGACTTCATTTCGCAGCTCATGGGAGGAAATACGCACCAGAGGCGTCACCAGAAGCCGAATCCGAGCGCCATAAGTCTCGGTAAGCTCACGAATCTTTTCCTCCATGGCTTGTCTGGTGTTAATCTCGTCCCGGTAGGCAGCCAGTACGGTGCATGTCGGGAAAATCCGTTCCGGATGCACCCACTTGTCAATCATAAACAGCGAATCAGCCCCGATAATGAAATAAAAATCATCCTCAGGATAGATTCCCCTAAAATATTCCATGGTACTATAAGAATAGGACACTTCCCTTCGCTTCGCCTCATAAGGCTCAAGCCGAAACTCTCTGCACGAGGATATGGCAAGCCTTACCATTTCAACCCTGTCATGCACGTCTGTTTCAATCGAGGAACTGTCTTTATGAGGCGGATTCCCATTAGGCATGTACCATACCCTGTCAAGCCCGAAGGCTTCCAGGGCAGCCCGTCCAAGCATCAGATGCCCATTGTGTATAGGATCAAAGGTGCCGCCCATAATTCCGATCTTCATAGTCTATCCAACTCCATTCCGAAATTCTAAGGAAGTACTATCTTTTTATTCTTGTCCTTTCCCTCCCGATACAGGACAATCTTTTTGCCGATAACCTGAACCACCTCCGCGTGTGTACGCTCAGCGATAATCTCTGCCAGTGAGCGCGGATCATCCCCGCAATTCTTAAGAACGCTGATCTTAATCAACTCCCGCGCTGCAAGCGCCTCGTCAATCGCTTTGGTAAACTCCGGCGTCATGCTGTTCTTTCCGATCTGCAAAATTGAATCCATTGTCATTGCAAGACCCTTTAAATAGGCTCTCTGCTTTGTCGTCATTTCATATCTCCCTTTCATTGTAATCCATTTGCCTGCAAATTGCAAAGAAAATAAGCAAGTCTACTTATAATAATCAAACTGCAGTCCGTACATACGTACAGTATCTCCCTCCTGAATGCCGGCTTTCTCAAGCTCGTCAAGAATTCCCGTATCCTTTAAGAACTTTTGGAAAAAGGCAAACCCCTTCTCCGAATCAAGATTCGTATAGCCAAGCATCTTCTCAATCTTCGGGCCCTCCACAACGTAGACGCCCTCCTCGACTTCAACCGTATACGGAAGATTTTCATAGATTAGCTCATCCTCCGGAAAATACTCCTGCTTAAACACCACAGGTGAAGAATCCATTCCCTGAAGTTCGTTTGATACGGCATAGAGAAGCTTATCTATCCCCTCTCCCGTCACGCCTGAGATTGGATAGACCTTTACGCCCTTCGGCTCAAACTCCTTCTTTAAACGCGTTACAGGCTCGTCCCCCTCAGAATAAATGGCGTCAATCTTATTGGCTGCAATGACCTGGGGCCTTTTGGCAATTTCCGGATTATAGGCTTCCAACTCCGCGTTAATCTTATAGATGTCCTCCACAGGATCCCTACCTTCTGTCCCCGCTGCGTCCACCACATGAATCATCAGCTTCGTGCGCTCAATATGGCGCAAAAACTCATGGCCCAGACCTACCCCTTGCGACGCCCCTTCAATCAGTCCCGGAATATCGGCAATGACGAAGCCCTGTCCGTCAGGAAGGTCCACAACCCCAAGATTGGGATTCAGGGTAGTAAAATGATAGTCCGCAATCTTAGGCTGTGCGTTGGTGACACGGGAAAGGAGGGTAGACTTACCCACATTTGGGAAGCCCACCAGCCCCACGTCTGCGATTACCTTCAACTCCAGGGTAACCCAAAGCTCACGGGAGGGCTGCCCAGGCTGCGCATACTTGGGAACCTGCATGGTGGAGGTGGCATAATGCTGGTTTCCAAGGCCGCCGCGTCCGCCTTTTAAGATAATCTGGCGGCGGTTGTCTCCGGACATATCGGCAATCACCTTGCCGGACTCCGCCTCCTTCACAACCGTCCCCTCAGGCACCTTTAGTACAATGTCCTCTGCGTCTGCACCGTGGCAGCGTCTCTTTTTGCCAGGCTGTCCGTCCTTTGCGGCAAATTTTCTTCTGTGGCGGTAGTCCTGCAGCGTGTTAAGTCCCTCGTCCACCTCGAATATCACGTCTCCGCCGCGTCCGCCGTCTCCGCCGTCCGGCCCGCCGTTGGGTACATACAACTCCCTGCGGAAACTAACGTGCCCGTCTCCGCCTTTTCCTGACCGTATTAAGATCTTTGCCCTGTCTGCAAACATAAATGCTCCCCTTTCATATATGGCTGAATCATAGAGGTTGAAAAAAGAGTGCTGCTTTTCCCGCAACACTCTCTAAAAATCACAATTGCTTAAGCTACCGGATAGATAGAAACCTGCTTCTTATCCCGTCCTTTTCTTTCAAATCTTACAACGCCGTCAACAAGTGCGAATAATGTATCATCACCGCCGCGTCCTACATTAACGCCTGGATGAATCTTCGTTCCACGCTGTCTGTAAAGGATGTTCCCTGCTTTCACAAACTGTCCGTCTGCTCTCTTAGCGCCCAATCTCTTAGACTCGGAATCTCTGCCGTTCTTTGTAGAACCAACACCTTTCTTGTGAGCGAAAAACTGAAGGTTTAATTGCATCATAATCGTCACACCTCCTCGAATGTTAAATCAATATATTCTGCATAGTTGTCATCATCCGCCATATTTACCAGACCAAGAATCATGGTATTCAACAACAGACCGGCATCCGCAGAAGGATATCCGTTCACAAGATAATAAGCGATCAAGCCCACCTCGTCGTTATTAATTACAGAACATGGATCCTTCGCATATCGTTCTATTGCATTTATCGTATTAATCACCAGCACAGAAGCCGCCGCACACACAACATCAGAGCCCTTCTCACTGTATCCTGCATGTCCCTCCGTCCGGAATCCGACACACTCGCTATTCTCATTCTGGTAAATGGTTACATGAATCATGGATGTTCTCCAATATTAAGCATGAATTTTTTCGATCCTAACCGCAGTATACTGCTGTCTGTGACCGTTCTTTTTGTGGTATCCTGTTTTTCTCTTATACTTGTAGACAATGACTTTTCTGGCTTTTCCATTCTCAATAACGGAAGCCTCTACGGTTGCCCCTGTCACAGTCGGATTACCGATCTTCAAACCGTTGTCACTGACTGCAAGCACCTGGTCAAATGTATAAGTCTCTCCGGCTTCCACACCAAGCTTCTCTACTTTAATGATATCGCCTTCGGCTACTTTGTACTGCTTACCACCTGTTGCTATAATCGCGTACATATGGCACCTCCTATTATCATTACTCG
>CAJUBG010000011.1 GCA_910584575.1 uncultured Dorea sp. | reverse complement strand
GGCTGCTTTAGCAGCACATCGAACCTACCGGCTTTAGCCGGTAGTGGTTCAGTTTGATGTGTTCTTAGCCGGCGAGGAGGATGAGCCTGTTTATCGTTCCCCGGTTATTCCTGTAGGTAGTTTTTTGGAGAACATTGCGCTGGAGAAACCGTTGGAGGCAGGAGCCTACGATTGTGTCATGGTATACCATCTTGTAGATGAATCACAGGAGACAATCAGTACGCTGAGGGTAACTCTGCAGATTGTTGTAGAAGGATAGTTTATATAGCCATAAGGCTTTATAAAAATATAAAAACAGGAGGTTAAAAAATGAATAACCAAAAGATTAAAAAACTGCTGGCGGCAATGCTGGCAGGAACAATGGTACTCGGAATGAGTGCAACGGCATTTGCGGCAGACGTAACAACTGGAAACACGACAGGAAGCGGGGAATTTGAGGGGCATGTAGAGAAAGATGTCCTTCTTGTAGCGCTTCCTACAGTTGCCAGCGGCGACACTACGTTTGCTTACACAATGGATCCAGAAGGATTGATTGCAGCAACAGAAGGTGCAAAGGACAAGGACGCTGAGTTTGAGAAAGGAGCAACCGTATTTTTCCAGTCTGCGCCAAAGAAGTATACGAAGGAGAGCGCTAAGCTGAAAGTTGTCAACAAGGGAACAGTGGCTGCTGATGTAACGGTATCTGCGGAGACTGCGGCTAATGCAGATATTGCGATGGCAGCAAGTAATACGTTTGCGGCTGATAATACAGCAGCAGAATTGTATCTGGGCCTTAAAGTTGCAGATCAAACAGAACAAGCAGTAAAAGCTCAGGCATCCGGTGTTAATGCTACATCCGTGTCGGTAGGGGTGAAAGGCGCACCGGATAACTTTGAAGTGAAGTATGACGACACAACAAAGAAATATACATATGAGGCAAAAGCAGGTATTCCGGATACAGCTTGGAATAGTTTTGAATTTGGGCTTACCGGTGCATGTAATCCAAACGGAGATTATTCTAAAGCAGATTTAGACGCTGCTGATGTAACGGTAACATGGTCTTATGAGGAGCGTGCTACTGGCAGTACAAATCCAGAGGTTGCTGAAAATAAGACAACAGATGCAGCGCCATCCATTGCAGCGACACCATTCGATTATGACAGGGGTACAACGCTTGATATCACCGCTAATTTAGGTGCAGGTACTCTGGCAGCTACATCGATTCAGAAGGTAGAGGCTTCTAATGACGGAACCGCGGTTACGGCTGATTTTACCTCTGTATGTACAATTAGCGGAAATAAGATTACGTTAATGTCAGGTCAGTTTGGAGGCGCATCCGTAGGAGATACGAGATATCTTATTGTTACCTTTAATAATGGGAAAACTGCTCGTGCAACCTTAAATATTACACAGTAAATAAAGAGTTTCCATAATCTTGAGTTGGCGGTCACTGGTTGGCCGCCAGCCCAGGATTTTATTAATGAATTTAAAAAACAAAAAATATCAGAGGAAATTATGTATGATTATTTAATTGTAGGAGCTGGACTTGCCGGTGCGGCTTTTGCCAGGACTATGACGGATAATGGCAGGCATTGCCTTGTGATTGACAGACGCAGTCATATTGGTGGGAATGTATATAGTGAGGTGGTAGAGGGAATAGAGGTGCATAAATATGGTCCGCATATTTTCCACACAGATAATGAGGAGGTATGGAATTTTGTAAACCGTTTTTCTTCTTTCAATCATTTCGTATATAGTCCAATGGCGAACTATAAAGGAGAGCTTTATAACCTCCCTTTTAATATGAACACTTTTTATGCACTGTGGGGATGTACTGCGCCGGAAGATGCAAGGAAAAAGATCGCTTCACAGAAGCAAAAATATGGGATTAAAGAACCGGAGAATCTGGAGGAGCAAGCGTTGATGCTTGTAGGAAAGGATATCTATGAGAAGCTAGTGAAGGGATATACGGAGAAGCAATGGGGGCGGCCATGCAGAGAGCTTCCGTCATATATTATACGAAGGCTTCCGGTTCGGTTTACATTTGATAATAATTATTTTAATCATCCTTATCAGGGAATTCCGACCGAAGGTTATACGAAAATGATAGAAAAAATGTTGGACGGCATAGAGGTAAGGCTGAAGCATGATTATTTAAAAGAAAGAGCAGAATATGAAAAAGCGGTTTCAAAAATTATTTACACAGGCGCGATTGACGAGTATTTTGACTATTGTTTTGGTGAATTAGAGTATAGAAGCCTGTATTTTGAGACGGAAGTTTTGGATATAGAAAATTATCAGGGCACAGCAGGGGTTAATTATACAGACAGGAAGACACCATATACAAGAATTATTGAACATAAGCATTTTCAATTTGGAAAAGATAATGCAGAGAAAACGGTGATTACCAGGGAATATCCGGCTGCGTGGAAACGAGGGGATGAACCCTATTATCCTGTTAATAATAAAAAGAATGTAATGTTGTATGAGCAGTACAGAAGGGAAAGCCTGAGAAATCCTAAAGTAATTTTTGCAGGGCGGATGGGGACATACCAATATTATGATATGGATCAGGTAATTGCCAGTGTGCTTAAGCTGGCAGAAGCAGAAATGGGGAATAAAGAATGATACTTATAGTGGGAGGGGCTGGCTATATAGGCAGTCATATCAATCAAATGCTTTGTGAAAATGGATATCAGACAGTGGTGTTTGATAACCTTGTATATGGACACAGGGAAGCAGTAATGAATGGTATTTTAGAAGAAGCAGATCTGTCAGATACAGGCCGTTTGGATGTTATTTTTAAAAAATATAAAATAGACGCAGTATTTCATTTTGCTGCATATGCATATGTGGGTGAGTCCGTGGATAATCCAGGAAAATATTATAACAATAATGTTACAAATACCCTTCACCTGCTTGATACAATGTTAAGTCACGGTGTCAAGGATATAGTCTTTTCTTCTACCTGTGCTACCTACGGAGTACCGGATAAGATTCCCATTACAGAAGAAATGGTACAAAGACCAATTAATCCCTACGGTGCATCTAAGCTGATGGTGGAACGGATATTAAGCGATTATCATCAGGCATATGGATTAAATTATTGTTGTCTGCGATATTTTAATGCGGCTGGTGCAGACCCAGAGGGAAAAATCGGGGAAAGCCATATACCTGAAACACATCTGATTCCTCTGGTTTTGGCAGCGGCGGCAGGAGACAGAGAAAATATTCAGGTATTCGGTACAGACTATCAGACAAAGGACGGAAGTTGTATTCGAGACTATATCCATGTAACTGATCTGGCAGACGCGCATATCAAGGCAATGAACTATCTGAAAAAGGGAGGGGAAAGTACCTGCTTTAATTTGGGAAATGCATCGGGAACCAGCGTACTTGAAATTATAGAGGCAGCAAAAAAAATTACCGGAAGAAATATAACTGTGGAATATTGCGAAAGACGACCCGGCGATCCTCCTATATTGGTAGGGGATGCTGAAAAAGCAAAAAGAGTTCTTGGATGGAAGCAGCAGTATGGAGATATTCAAATCATATTGCGTCATGCGTGGAACTGGTACTGCAATAGGAGATATTGACAATGACAATGTATCTTTATGGCGCCGGAATTGTAGCTTATGGCGCTTATAAGGCGATTCGAGAACTCTTTGGTATGACGGTAAAGGGATTTATTGTAACTGATAAAGAAGGACAGTCTTGCCAGATAGACAAAGTTCCAGTATTTTCGTTGGGGGAATGTGAAGAGCAGTTGTCAGACAGCCTAATTATAATTGCAGTACCGGCAGAATATCAGGACAGCATTGAATGGGAATTGATTAGGAGAGGTATGTCTCATGGGATACCCTTTGGGTACATAAAACTGGACTCCCATTCGGAATATGAATTGATGGGAAGATATTTAAGAAAAGTTTTGAAGCTTTCTCTGATTGAAGATTATGAGACGGCGGGAAACAGAGGTTATCTTGAAAATATTTGTATATATATGGCGGTTAGCCATAGAGATAAAAAGCTGAGCAGAAGGTATGAGGAAGAACCATGGATTCAAAAAATACAGGTAGGAGCAGCTCTGACAAATGTAAAAATCTCGGAGGCGACAGACCAAGGAGAGGATAGTTTATCATTAAAAAACGAGCTTTATGGTGAATTAACAGCGACTTACTATGCATGGAGATATAACAGGAGCGCAATAACGGGGATCTTTC
The DNA here is from genome assembly GCA_910584575.1 of uncultured Dorea sp. Taxonomy (GTDB): domain Bacteria; phylum Bacillota; class Clostridia; order Lachnospirales; family Lachnospiraceae; genus Sporofaciens. Next base: position 61,166 of record CAJUBG010000011.1, on the reverse strand, counting down.
ATTATAGGAGAGTATTAGAGGTTTCAGGAGAGCAGTTATATCTTATAGAAGCAGGAATGATAGACGTAATTCTTCCCTTACCTTTTGTATGTTTTCCGGATGCATCAGGACAGTATGGAAGATATCTTTTACCTCAGGATATAGAGATAATGGAAAGAGTGTTAGAAGAACGGGAGCCAGAAGAATACGGAAGGCTTGCAGCTATTTTGAAGACACCGTATTTGTATAATTACAACATGTTGGTTGCAAGAAAGGAAGTTTTTGATGATTATTGCAGTTGGCTTTTTCCGTTGCTTGAAGAAATTACAGACAGGTGCGAAAGAGAAAAACGGATGCGTAAGCCTAGATATATTGGAAGGATAGGCGAGGTATTGACTTCGTTATATTTTATGCGGAATAAGAAAAATTGGCGGATAACGCATGGAGAGAAAGTGTGGAGGGTTTGAAACTGTAATTCTTGTTTTAATAAAAGAAACCCTGGAATTAGCAGAAAATAAATTATGTTGGAAAATGAATTGAAAACAATAAAAAAAGAGATTTTGATATATGGCGCCCATCTTGTGGCTTTGGAGTGTGCCAGATGGCTTATTCAGAGTGGAAAACGAGATAATATTGTAGGCTTCGCGGTTACAGAGCTTGCGGGAAATCCTGATGAACTGGAAGGAATTCCGGTAAGAAAACTAGAAGAATATTCAAAGCAATGTAATGAACTGACGGTTATTATAGCTGTACCAGAAAAATATTACACTGAGATTGAAAGCCATGCGAGAAGTATAGGTTTTTACAATTTCTTAAGGGTTGGTTTAGAAAATATGTCTAAATTAAAGAGAAAGAGATTTCTTTCGGTACAAAATAATCAATGGGATTTACCTTTTACTTTGAAAGAGGATAGCTACGATCCGAGTTGGCTGAATATGTATGAGAGACAGTCTAAAGAGATAAATGATGTGGAGAGAGAAAAAGAATGTCATTATAAATTTCCGACACTTTTTTATATGGAGGAAAAAAAGGTATTTGCAGAAGCAAAAAAATTTGACTTTCACAAATACTATAAAAAAGTATGTGGACAATATCGGAATTTGCATACATTTCCTGTAAGTCTGGATTTTCAAATTGATAAGAACGAGATAAGAAAAACAGCATATATCTATATGGCATTCAGCAGTTGGGACAGCACAAAAAGCAGAACCAGACAATTAATGCCATGGATACAGCCAATACAATTAGGCAGCAAAATATCTGATAAAAGATACGGAAATTGTTTTGATGATACGGGTGATAATATTTCTGAACAGAATAGGTTATTTGCAGAAATGACGGGAGTATATTGGATTTGGAAAAATGCATCAAGTATAAAATATAAAGGACTTTGTCATTATCGTAGGCATTTTATAATTTCTGAAAAAGAGATTATGGCATTAGAGCAAAATGGAATAGATGTTGTACTTACTACCCCAAGATATGTTCCAGGTGGAATTAAAAATATGTTTTTGGCAGAAACACCAGTTACTCAAGAAGTTTACGAAAAAATGATTATGGCAATTTCAGAATTGGACTTAGAAGAAAATAAAAAATTTAAGAAATATATGGAGTCTTGCCTATACTATCCAAACAATATGTTTATAGCAAAAAGTAGTGTGTATGATAGTTATTGCGCATGGATATTTCCTATACTTTTTCGTATGGTGGAAATGGAAAAAGCTTGTGAGTATAACCATGATGCGGACCGGCATATTGCTTATGCATCTGAATTGCTGACCTCCTATTATTTTGTCAGAAATAGGAATAAATACTGTATTGCTGTAACGGATTATTATTTTCATTCTTGAAGGAGGACAATATGAAAACAACAAAAATTTCCAAGTTATCATTTTTACCAGAAGAATATGGAAAGAAAATTTATGAAAAGATTGACTGGTCTGTTATTGATTCTGAAATGACAGATGGCCAAAGGCGTTTTATTAATGGATTAGTTCAATATTATAAACCGAACAAAGTATTAGAATTGGGAGTATCTGCGGGTGGAGGTACAACTGTATTGCTTAATTCAGTGGAATCATATGGGGGGATCCTTTACTCTATTGATAGTGCAAAACAGTTTTACAGAAATCCAGATCTCCCTGTAGGATATTGTGCACTTGAAAAATATAGTGATTTGTTAAACAGAAAATGGCATTTGTTTGTTGGACAGGATCCGGCAGATGTAATGGATACAATTGATGAAAAATTTGACTTTTGCGTAATTGATACATATCATCATCATCCGGTTGAAATTTTGAATTTTATTGCTATATTACCTTGGCTAAATGACGGCGCAGTTGTTGTAATGCATGATACGGCAGCATTTGAATGGCGGACAAAATCAACTTTTCTGCGTATGTTAGCACCACGGTTGCTATTATCAGTAGTATGTGCGGAGAAGTATATACCAGATTTACCAAGTGGAGACATGACAGTGTCCAATATTGCTGCTTGGCAAGTAAATGATGATACGAGGAAATATTGTCAAAACCTTTTTGATATTTTGTATCTTCCTTGGGAGGTTAGTATTTCAAAAACTACATACCAAAGTATGAGTTCATTAGTTCAAAAATATTATTCAAATCAATTATCTGGTTATTTTGAAGAAGCTGTAAGTATTAATAAGTCTATGCTTCTAGATAAACATTACGGATTACTATGTTTTGAGAAAAAGTACAAGCAGTTGAAAAAAAATACCGTATTTTATGGAGCCGGTGTGAGGATGAAAAATCTGCTAACAGATTTGGAATATTTTGATGTAGAATTTCCATTTCAGATATGGGATAAAAATGCTGATAGAATAGAGAAAATAGGTGAATATCCAGTTAAAATACCTGATTTTAACACGGTTGCAGAAACGGATCAGGTTATGATTGTTACTATAGAGGATAAAGTAATCTATAAAGAAGTTTATCAGCAGTTTGCTTCATTAGGATATACGATTTTTTATGGATTAAAGGAATATTTGGATAGTTGATTAAGTGAATTGCTATGAAAGAAAGGAAAGGGTTATGAAACATAATGATAATAAACGGAAATATCCGTGTGCAAATCCATTTTCACAGTTGTATTTAATTCCACGTGATAAATTATATATTCGTTTTTGTCCATTTCATGCAACGTTGGTTGCGGTAGAAAATTATGAAGGATTGGGATATGAAGGGTTGGACGATATTTTTTGTAATGATGAAAATGTTAAAAATATCCGGCAAAAGTTTTTAAGTGGAGATTTCAAAGGAGCAGGATGCCCTGACAGTTGTGAGTGCATGGCGGCATTTCAGGTGGGGGCAGAAGGGGTTGCAGTAGAGGATTATCAGAATTGTGAAGGTGAGTTCACATTTAGAAAAGCAAACCTTAGTTTGGGGCCAGACTGTAATATACGGTGTAGGTATTGCCTTGATACAGATAATTTTGAAGTAGATTTTAATTCCTGTAGACCGAAGATAGCAGATTTTATTGTACCATTCGTCCATAATGGTGGTAGTCTGCTTCTCACAGGTGGAGAGACGTTTTTACCTAAGTGGGGGTTTGTTGAAAAATTGAAGGAACTTGCAGAATTAGGTAACAATAAAGGTGGAATAGAAGTTTATACAAACGGAACATTACTTGATAATGAGACTTGTGATGTGATACTTGCTGCACCGATTGATTTTATTGGTATTTCGATGGATACATGCAGACCAGAATTGTTCAACTATATCCGTCGAGGTTCTACGTTTGAGAATGTATTTAACAACGCTAAAAGGCTGTTGAATAAACGAAATGAAAAAGGACTTTCAACACCGAATATTCGTATTCTTTGTGCGGTAATGAAATCAACGGCTGAGCACTTAGAGGAAACTGTTGATTTTTATCTTAATGCAGGGTTCAATATGTCTTTGAATATACTGTTTAGAGCAAACTTTTCACCAGATTTTTGTGAACGCGAAAGTATTGATATGCTTAGCCTTGAACAATTGGAGAATGTAGCCTGTCAATTGGATCATATTGAAAAAAAATGGGGAGCCAGGGTTTATACGGACGCTTTTAAGGGGCAACTGCAGAATGTAATCAACAAAAAGAAGACGAATAAAACTGCGCAGCAGACTTTAGGAGGAGGTGGCTACGCCAGACGAAAAGAAGGAGTGAATCCTATTATAAAACAAGAAGTAGGAAAAGTAAAAATATTTGTTTCTTATCATAAGGAGGGAGAGATTCTTAAAAGCGAAACACTCACTCCAATTCAAGTAGGAGCTGAGAGAAGCAGGGTTAGGCTTTTTATGCAGCATGATGATGAAGGCGATAATATTTCTTTTAAAAATGATAGATATTGTGAGCTTACGGCTCAATATTGGGCATGGAAAAATGAAGAAGCGGATTATTATGGTTTTATGCATTACCGACGTCATTTTGCATTCCGTGAAATCTCTGATCCTGTAGGACTTGGCGGCGTGACGGACTTCCCAATAATGGATGATGCATATAAGAGATATATTGGACTTAGTGACAATGAGATCTATGCATGTGTTAGCGATTACGATGTGATTCTTCCGACTATGGTTGATACCTCAGCATGGGGGGCATTATCCAATGAAGTACAGTTCAGCAGTCTTGATAATCTGCATGCGGAAGAATTTGAATTGACTTGTCAGACAATTTTAGAATTGTACCCAGAATATAAAGATGCTATCACAGAATTTCGTAACGGAAAATATTCTTATTGGTACAATATGTTCATAATGCGAAAAGAAATATTCTGTGATTATTGTGAATGGTTGTTTCGGATTCTTGAAAATACAGAGAAAAAAATAGATTTTACATATTTTAGTGAACAGGAAATGCGTACGCTTGCATTTATGTCGGAACGTCTCCTCAGCATATATATGCTGAAATTATTAAAGGATAAACCGCAATTAAAAGTAAAACACCTGAAAGTAACTTTTCTTAAAAACACGGATGGGCAGACAGAGATATATCCGGCATTTCCTGAGAACAATATTGCAATTGCAGTATCGTGTAACGAATATTATATGCCAATACTAGGCGTAATGTTAAGTTCATTACTTGAGAATTGTTCAAAGAAGAATAATTATGACATTCTTGTATTGAGAAATAAACCGGAGTATGAAAGTGAGGGTGTGGTCCGGAATATAAAATTGCTTCAAAAATTGGTGTGCAGATATTCTAATGCAAGTATTCGCTTTGTTGATATATCTGGATTACTTGGAAGTAGGAGGTTTTTTGTCAGAGGAAATTTTACGCCAGAGACATATTTTAGGCTATTTCTGCCAAAAATCCTGAAAAATTATGAAAAGGTCCTGTATCTTGATGCAGACATGGTAGTATGCCGTGACGTAGCAGAATTATACTACACAGATTTAAATGGGGCATTGCTTGGCGCCGTCCGAGATCCTATTATTTCAGGCTCAAATAAATCAAAATTATATAACAAACGCGATGATATGAAAAGGCTTGGCATAAAAAATATCTATGACTATTTTCAAGCAGGTGTCTTATTGATTGATTTAAAGAAAATATCAGAAAACGAAATGTGTGATCAGATGATCGAGTATGCGGCTACACATGATTGTGACTTGGTAGATCAGGATGTATTGAACTTATTCTGCCAAGGAAGAGTGAAATTTATTGATAATAAATGGAATGTTGATGTAAATAGTATTGCTATGAAGATAGTTCCGTTTGCACCGGCAGCGATGTGGAAAGAATATCGACAAAACAGAGAAGATGCATATATTTATCATTTCGCAGGAGCAGATAAACCGTGGAATGACCCTTCGCTTGACAAAGCAGATATTTTTTGGGAAGCAGCTCGTAAAACAATGTGGTATGAGATTATATTAGAAGATTTGATAGGCGCTTCTACGTTTTTCCGGCGTGGCATTATTAGAAAAGATGATCCAGCCCTAAAAAGACTTTCTTTATGGCCCGATGATGTTGCCGGCATGGTAATTCCAATCATGAAAGCATATTCGGAATTATCTTCAATTGGTCTGTCTGGGCAATTAATAGAAATGGTAAAAGATGCTGACGATGAATATAAAGAAATGATTAGCGGGAAAAAGGTTATTTTTTATGGTGCCGGTAACTGCTGTAGGCAAATTCTTCTTTATTTTGATGAAATCGGTCTGGAATATCCGGCTTTTATTTGGGACAGAGCAGCAAGAAAAGAGCAAAGGCTTTTCGGTATCCCTGTCCTTGCACCCGACTTTGTATCTTTAAATAAACGAAATGATATATTGTGTGTAATTACCATCGAGAGCAGATCTATTTCCGATATAGTTAAAAAGACGTTTGCTGAAAATGGATTTACAAATGTAATAGAAAATAAAGACATTATGCGTATATTATCATGCATGCTTTGGCTGAAATTAGAAAAAGATAGGTCTACTCAAGAGGAATAGGGATGGATAATTATAAAGTACAAAATATAGAATTTATACGGACTGCTATCCAAAAAAGAGTAAATGAAGGGTTCAAACGTTTTGCAATTCTTCCAATGGGATTTTGGGGAAAAGAAACAAAAAGTTTGTTGGAGAAAGAATTTCAAATAAAACCCAAGGTATATTTTGATACCTTTCCGTCAAATGAACAAGAGATTTGTCCGATAAATGACATAAATACAACGGACTTATCTGATACCGTTTTGCTAATTGTAATTGAAAAGGAAGATCAACGAGCATATTTATACCAACAGATTGTTCCGTTTGTTTCAGATTCCCTGATCGAGTTGGTTCCATTATGTAATGAAGAACAAAAAAAAATATTTGCTCAGTCAGAAAAGGTTAGTTTGGATTTTTTATGTGTAGGTTTTCATAAATGCGGCACTACTAGTTTGCAGGCGGCTCTAGGAAAGAATAAAAATATATTTCTTCCGGATGTAAAGGAGACGTTCTTTATGATGTCACTTGAAGAAAAGAGACATAGAATGTTAAAACAAAGTTATCCGATTGATAAACTAAAAAAAACGGAGATGCTTAAAGGGGGCATAGAACCCATTTATCCAATATATGCTGCTTCAGTATATCAATATTTTGGAAAAGATTTAAAAATACTTTTTTTAGTAAGAAATCCAATTGAGGCTTTAAAATCAGCTTTAAAAATGTCGATGCGTGAAATAGATGAGATCGGTTTTAATGTAATTAAAAAATATAAAAAAATATGTCCGGATTTGATAAAAGAATATATTAAAACAAATTATAAAAGATTTGTGTATATAGACTTTATTCGCCTATATGAGCGTTTTTATCCAAAAGCACAAATAAAAATTGTTATTACCGAAGAGTTGATTCAAAATCCTATAGAAGAAATGGAAGCAATACAAAAATTTATTGGTCTGCCAGAAGAATCAAGATTAAAGTATGATACATTTCCACATGAGAATAAAGGGGATACTATATTTAAAAATCTGGGAGGAGCATATGTCAATCATGCTTTAAATCAGCTTAGAATGCAGATGGATGATGTTTCGTTGTACCTCCAGGTCAATGAAATACGGAAAAAAACATTTGCTCTAACGACAACAGAGTTTAACTTTGACCAGTATGAGGATATCTGGGAAGATGCATATTACTACTATTCTGACAGCATTGCAGCTCTCGAAGAAAGGATAGGGAGATCTTTGAAAGGAGTATGGTGATGGTTAGTCAGCTAAGTTTTGCAGAAATTCTACAGGTTAATAATGAAGTGCTTTTTTCCAGTAATGATGGAGAGGGACTTTATTTTTTAGATAAAGATAATAAAAAAGCAAGGATATTTGTAGATTTTCCGATTATGCCTAACCTGGTGGAGGATTCATATAAGGTGTTGGCAAAGGTTGGAAACAAAATTTTTCTGCCCAGTTGTTTTAATGAGCATATTGCAGTATATGATTGTGAAACAGAAAATTATCAGATACTCAAGTTGGAAAGTTTATCTGCAGAACAAAAAAATTTGCATAAATTCTGGACAAGTATTATTTATGACCATTTTATTTTCTTTGTTGGACATTATTATCCGGCAATCGTTAAGTTAAACATTGACACAATGGAAATGGTCTATCTGACAGATTGGGTAGAACAAATCGAAAGAAAAAGAAAGCTTGATAATGCTCCATACTTGGGGATAGGCATTGTCCGGGACGATATAGCCATGCTTCCCTGTTGCTGTACTAATGCGATTTTGAAACTGGATTTAAAAACAAATAAGACAGAGGTATGTGAGATAATGGCTTGCGTGGATGGATTTAATGGACTCTGCTGCTCAAAAGATATGTATTGGCTGACAGTCAGAAATGGCCCAGAGATCGTGGTTTGGAATAGAAATACTGATTCTGTGGAAATGTTAAAGGTAGAAAGAAGAAAAAAATACGGCGGAGTACCGTTTGCACCACCGCTTAAGTATCAAGATAATTTGTACGTATTTCCATATTGGGGTGATTATGCATATTGTATCAACACTTTCACGAAAAAGATTGAACGTATTGATGAGCTGAAAGATATTTTTGATATACAGCAGACTGCATTATTAAAGATTAGTAAAATTATTTATCCGCCCACATTAGTAAGCGGGAAAATATATTTTGTTACAGGAATGGACAAGGTGTGGCATATTTATGATCCAGTTAAGAAGGTGGTGGAAAGCTTTCCGGTATATATAGATATGTCCAGGCAGAAAGTAATAAAAAAGAGAAGGTCTTTAATAGATTTAGGCAGAGCAATCCGTGAAAATAATAAAACTTTTTTATTCTGGGAAGAAGAATTATTTTCGGGCAGGGAATATAGTGAGATGGTTTATGAGTACCAAAAAGAGATAGGAGATTTTCAATCACGGCATAAGGCTTTTAAAGAAAGTACAGGACAGGATATTTATAGTACTTTAAATTTATTAAAGAACACATAAAGGGAAAACTGACTAGGAGGAAATGGAATGAGAATCGCGGTAATCGGAACCGGCTACGTAGGCTTAGTGACCGGCACCTGCTTTGCAAATATGGGAAATACAGTCTGGTGCGTAGATGTTGACGAACAGAAAATCAGGAATCTTGAAAATGGCATAATTCCAATATATGAGCCGGGTCTGTCCGAAATGGTGCTGCATAATCATAAGCAGGGGAATCTTCATTTTACCACAGAAATACAGAAAGCGCTTGAAATCTGCAATATCTGTTTTATTGCAGTAGGGACGCCCATGGGTGAGGATGGCAGCGCTGATCTTCAGTATGTTCTTGGCGTGGCAGAAAGTATTGGAACGCATATGCAGCGCCACACGTATGTGGTTGACAAGTCAACCGTACCTGTAGGGACGGCTGAAAAGGTCAGGGAACGGATACAGGAGGCGCTTGACAGAAGAAAAAGCAGCCTGACTTTTGACGTGATCTCCAATCCGGAATTCCTGAAAGAGGGAAGCGCTGTGGCAGACTGTATGAAACCAGACCGGATTGTAATTGGGGTGGACAATGACGGCGCCGAAGAAGTGATGCGGGAATTATATAAGCCATATTTTATGAATACGGAAAATTTTATTGTGATGGATATTGCAAGTGCAGAAATGACAAAATATGCAGCGAATTCTATGCTTGCCACAAAAATCTCTTTTATGAATGAGATTTCAAATATTTGTGAACGGGTAGGCGCTGATGTCAATAAGGTTCGTCAGGGAATTGGAAGCGACAGGCGCATCGGCTATTCCTTTATCTATCCGGGATGTGGATACGGCGGAAGCTGTTTCCCCAAGGATGTAAAGGCTTTGATCCGAACAGCAGGAGAGTTTGGATATGAGGCAAGACTGCTGGAATCTGTGGAAGAAGTCAATGCAATTCAAAAACAGGTGCTTGTAACGAAAGTAAAACAGAAGTTTGGAGAAGATTTGTCAGGAAAAAGCATAGCTGTGTGGGGACTTGCGTTTAAGCCAGATACAGATGATATGAGAGAGTCTTCAGCAATCACGATTATCAATGAGCTGACACAGCTCGGAGCGACGGTCATGGCTTACGACCCAAAGGCTATGAAGGAGGCGAAAGAGTGTTATCTAAAGAATAATGAAAAAGTTATTTACTGTGAGAGTAAGTATGACGCTTTGAAAGGCGCTGACGCGTTGGTATTGATTACAGAGTGGAAAGAATTCCGCAGTCCTGATTTTTATGAAATCAGGGAACGGCTGAGAACACCTGTGATTTTTGACGGACGAAACCAGTATAGTGCAAAAAGCCTGGAGAGATATGGAATAGACTATTACCAGATTGGTGTCAGGCCATTTACGGCTGTAAGGGAGGAAGCAATATGAAACGGATTTTGGTGACTGGAGGGGCAGGCTTTATTGGCTCACATCTCTGTGAAAAGCTTGTAAAAGAAGGAAATGAGGTTATCTGTTTGGATAATTTTTTTACTGGTAAAAAGAAAAATGTAAAAAAACTGATGGACTATGATAATTTTGAGTTAATCCGTCATGATATCACGAAAGAAATCTATCTGGAAATTGATCAGATCTATAATCTGGCGTGTCCTGCCAGTCCGCCGCACTATCAGTACAATCCGATTAAAACTGCCAAGACCTCTGTAATAGGAGCCATTCATATGCTCGGACTTGCCAAACGGGTTCATGCACGTATTCTTCAGGCAAGTACCAGCGAGGTATACGGTGATCCGGAAATACATCCTCAGCCGGAGTGCTACCGGGGATGTGTGAATCCCATAGGAATCCGATCCTGCTATGATGAGGGAAAGCGTATGGCAGAAACCTTATTTTTTGACTATCACAGAGAGCATAACACGGATATTAAGGTGATTCGTATATTTAATACATATGGGCCGAATATGGATCCAAATGATGGGCGTGTTGTTTCTAATTTTATTATGCAGGCATTAAAAGGGGAGGATATTACTGTTTATGGCGACGGAAGCCAGACAAGAAGCTTTTGTTATGTGGATGATTTAATTGAAGGAATGTACCGCATGATGAATAGTAAAGAGGGTTTTACAGGACCAGTCAATTTGGGAAATCCGGTGGAATATACCATGCTGGAATTGGCAGAGAAGGTGATACAGCTTACAGGGAGTAAATCGCAGATCATACATATGCCGCTGCCGTCTGATGACCCTGCGCAGAGAAAGCCGGTAATCGACCTTGCGCAAAAGGAATTAGGGTGGGAGCCACATATTATGTTGGAGGATGGATTACAAAGAACGATAGATTATTTTAAGGAGATTATTTGGAAGGAATAAGGCATTATGAGTGAATTGACCCATTTAGATGAACTTGAGGCAGAAGCAATCTATATTTTGCGTGAGGTGGCAGCAGAGTGTGAACGTCCGGTGATGCTTTATTCGATCGGAAAGGATAGCTCGGTGATGCTTCATCTGGCAGAAAAAGCCTTTTATCCGGAGAAACCACCGTTTCCTTTTTTACATATTGATACAACCTGGAAATTCAGAGAAATGATTACATTTCGTGACAGAGTTGCAAGGGAGAAAGGAATTGAGATGCTTGTATACACCAATGAGGAAGGGGTGCGGCACGGCATTAATCCTTTTGATCATGGAAGCGCTTATACGGATATTATGAAAACTCAGGCGTTGAAGCAGGCGTTGGAGCAATATGGATTTACGGCTGCATTCGGAGGAGGAAGGCGGGATGAGGAGAAATCTCGTGCAAAAGAACGTATCTTTTCTTTCCGGAATGAGGCTCATGCCTGGGAACCCAAGAATCAACGGCCTGAAATGTGGAATCTCTATAATACGGCTCTCCATAAGGGGGAGAGTATGCGTGTATTTCCTCTTTCTAACTGGACGGAAAAGGATATCTGGCAATATATATGCAGAGAACAGATTGAAATTGTTCCCCTGTATTTTGCGAAAGAGAGGCCGGTTGTTTATCGGGAGGATGCAATTATTATGGTAGATGATGACAGAATGAGGCTTTTGCCAAAGGAAAAAGTGCAGATAAAAAAGGTGCGTTTCCGTACTTTAGGATGTTATCCGCTGACCGGAGCTGTGGAGTCCAATGCAGAGACTTTGGAGGCGATTGTGGAGGAAACGCTTGGAGCAGTATCTTCAGAACGGACAAGCAGGGTGATTGACAAGGATGCTGGTTCAGGCAGCATGGAACGGCGTAAGCGGGAGGGATATTTTTAAATGGGCGGATTACTGAAATTTATAACCTGCGGCAGCGTAGATGACGGAAAATCCACGTTAATCGGCCATATGCTCTACGATGCAAAACTGATTTATGCAGATCAGAAAAATGCGTTGATTCTGGACAGCAGAGTAGGAAGCCGCGGCGGAGAGATTGACTATTCTTTACTTTTAGATGGACTAATGGCAGAGAGGGAACAGGGAATTACGATTGATGTGGCTTACAGATATTTTAATACAGAGAAGCGAAGTTTTATAGTTGCAGATACGCCAGGGCATGAGGAGTATACGCGCAACATGGCGGTTGGAGCATCTTTTGCTGATCTTGCCGTGATTCTGATAGACGCGTCGAAAGGTCTGCTTATACAGACGCGTCGCCATGTGCGTATCTGTGCCTTGATGGGAATCCGCCATTTTGTTTTTGCTGTTAATAAGATGGATCTGGTGGAATATAGAGAAAAAGTATTTCGAGAGATTGAATATGATATTGGAAAACTGCTGCTGTCATTTCCGACAGACAGCCGAAGTATTATGCCGGTGTCTGCAACAGAGGGAGACAATATTACTTCTGTTTCTCTAAAAATGCCATGGTATCATGGTAAACCTCTTTTAACTTATCTGGAAGAAATTGATATTTTCAAGAATAAAACACAGGGGTCTTTTATACTGCAGGTACAGAGAGTCAGCCGTCCCCATGCCATGTTTCGAGGATTCCAGGGGCAGGTGGCAGAAGGAAATATTCGGACGGGGGAGGATGTGTATATATTACCAGGCGGCGAACAGGCGAAAGTAAAACGGTTGTTGTCGGCAGGAAGAAAGACACAGATTGTCAATGCAGGAGAGGCGGTAACCGTTGTTCTGGACAGAGAGGTAGATGTTTCACGGGGATGTGTTATGGTCAGGCATATTGATGTTCCTGTCTGTCGGCTGATTCGGGCAGAGCTTTTATGGATGGATGATACGGAGTTGGTGGAGGGAAGAAACTATCTCTTAAAATTGGGGACAAAAACTGTTTTGGCTACTGTGTTGAAGCTTCATTACCGAACGGATGTTAATACAGGTGACAGGATACCTCCAAAATATGGGCGAAAGAATGATATTTTGAATTGTGATATCAGTCTTTCAGAAAAAGTGGTCTTGGATTCTTTTGAGAATTGTCCTGAGTTAGGGCGCTTTATTCTGATTAACCGGGTCACAAATATGACGGCGGCTTGCGGGACTATCTGCCATCCGCTTAGACGTTCAGACAATCTTACTTGGCAGAATCTGGATGTGACCAGAGAACTAAGAGCCAATCAGATGAACCAAAAACCATGTACAATCTGGTTTACCGGATTATCAGGGGCGGGCAAATCTACTATTGCCAATGCCCTGGAGAAAGCGCTGATTTCGATAGGAAAGCACACAATGATTTTAGATGGAGATAATGTAAGAATGGGGCTAAACTGTGATCTTGGTTTTTCAGAGAGAGACAGGGTAGAGAATGTCAGGCGTATTGCACAGACTGCCAGGTTAATGAACGATGCAGGGCTGATTGTCCTGGTGGCGGCTATTTCTCCATTTTCAAGTGACAGAAGAAGCGCAAGAATTATTATTGGAGAAGCCTTTTTTGAGGTATATGTGAATACTTCGTTGGAGGAATGTAAGAAAAGGGATGTAAAAGGCTTATACGAGAAGTCAAGAAGGGGTGAACTGCCGAACTTTACAGGAGTAGACAGCCCCTATGAAATACCAGAGAATCCTGAAATGACGGTTTTCACAGAAAAGGCTTCTGTGGAGGATATCGTAGACAGGATTGTGGAGAAAGCAGGCTTGAATGGTTAAGAAAAGTCAAATTACATTACTTATAAGAACCATGCTTCGCATTGGGTGTATCGGGTTTGGCGGAGGAAGCGCATTAATTCCGGTTATTGAAGATGAAACAGTACGCAAACGGAAATTGCTGAGCATGGAGGAGTATGATAAAAGTGTAATTGCGGCAAGTATCACGCCGGGGGCGCTTCCGGTAGAGGTGGCTTCCGGCGTTGGTTATTCTGTTGCGGGGGGAAAGGGAATGGTGGCCTCGGCTGTCAGCATGGCGTTGCCTGGCGCGATATTTACGGTACTTCTGTTGATGTTGTTTTCTGTTTTAGATCAGCAGGTTTTGGAGAGGCTTCGTTTCGTATCTGTGATTATTTCTGCGTTTATTATCTATCTTTTGATGCAGTACATAGGGAAAACTGTCTGGATGAATTATCAGAAAAATAAAGGATTTCAGGCTGTTGTCGTGATATTGATGGTTTTTTTATTAAACGGAGGCAAGGAAATCGCTTCTTTATTGGGAAGCGAGAGAAAGCCTGTGTTTGATATTTCATCCATACAGGTGATGGGTTTGGCGTTTTTTGTGATATTTTTTCTTGCAGAAGACAGAAGGCGCCATAGGATACTTTTAGCTGTTTGCATAGGAATACTTTTTCTATTGTGCAACGGGAAAGCTCATATTATAGATAATAAAATATGCGGGAGTTTGGTAGAGATATCTATGCTTATTTTAGGAGCGTATGGTTTCCTGGTATCCTTAAAGGCCGGCGAGGTGCGGCTTAAAGTAGATAGAAAGAAAATTGCGGGAAGCCTTTTGATCTGGCTTGGGTTTCTTGGTATTCTGATTCTTCCGGCGTGTTTTTTCTGTCAGGATGCAGTACCGTTTATTATGAAGGGGCTTCTGTCAGCATACTCCTCTTTTGGTGGAGGTGATGCGTATTTATCAGTGGCAGAAGGGATGTTTGTAAACAGTGGCATGATAGAAAGCAGCGTATTCTATGGACAGTTGGTTGCGGTAGCAAATCTGCTGCCAGGTTCTATTCTATGCAAGATTCTGTCAGGGACAGGATATTTGATCGGGTATGGGACGTCGAAAATGGCAGCAGAGGGAGTTCTTATGGCGTTAGCAGGTTTTGGAGTCAGTGTTTTTGGTTCGTGCAGTATTTTTATGATCTGCTGGCATTTATATTCAGAGCTTGAGCATGTAAAGGCATTTCAGATGATGGGAAGCTATATTCGGCCGGTAGTCAGCGGTTTGTTGATTAATATTGCATTGTCTTTATTGATGGAGATTTTGGCTATTGGTGGAAAAAGCGGAATATCTGATATGCGGATGATTATATATGTGTTTTTGCTCTTGGGTGGATTCATGATGTTTAGAAGTATTCGGATAAGAAGAAAGAGGGCGTGAGAAAGGAATAGCAAAATGGATACATATTTGATTACAGGAGCCGCCGGCTATATTGGATCTATGCTGATAAAATATTTGTTAGAAACAAGTAATACTTCCAAAATCATTGCTTTGGTACATGACCGAAGGGGAATCACATTTCATTCCGAACATGTAAGGTTATATGAGGCAGATTTATGTGAAACTGGTTTTGCCGAGCAAATTTGTTCTGAGATAGAACATATAGACTATATTTTTCATTGTGCTTCTATCACAAGCTCTTCTGAGATGATGCACCATCCTGCAGAGGTAATCAGCAGTATCGTGAATACGACACAGAATGTATTGGAATTGGCGCGGCGTTATGAGATAAAAAGTATGGTATATTTATCCAGTATGGAGGTCTATGGAAATATAGACTGCTCCGATGGACATCGCGTGACCGAGCAGGAGGCAGCCTGCGGCCAGGTGGAGATTTTAAGCACTCGAAGCTCATATCCTCTTGGAAAACGCATGGCGGAGAATATATGTTATAGTTATTTTAAAGAATATGGTATTCCAGTGAAGATTGCCAGGCTGTCCCAGACATTCGGAAGGGGGATTCTATCGTCCGACCACCGTGTTTTCGCTCAGTTTGCTCAGGCAATAAAAAATAGCACGGATATAGTGCTACATACCCTGGGAAATTCTATGGGAAATTACTGTTCGATTGATGACACGCTTAAGGGGATTTTAACGATTCTGATATGTGGTAAGAATGGGGAGGCATATAATGTAGTAAATGAAGAAAATACTATGACAATACGGCAGATGGCAGAGTTGGCTGCATCCAAGGTCGCAGAGGGAAGGATTGGCGTGCGTTATGATATACCGGCAGACAACTGTTATGGATATGCAAAGGATACAGGTCTGCGGCTGTCAGGCAGGAGGCTTGCTTCTCTTGGATGGAAGCCTGAGAAGAAGCTAGAGGATATGTATCGTGAAATATTGGAGGATAAGAATTAGGAGTGTGTTTCGCGCTGGCACTGTGTCCATTAAAGTATAAAAGTCCGGAAAATACCTGGCAGAAAGAAGTCGTGTTTTCAAAGGATTCGTCAGAAAGTCCTTCAAAGTTAATGTAAAATACAGAATATTGTTCTCTCAGCTTTTCGCTTAGGATATTCAGAGTGGTTGTCTTTCCGTATTGGCGGCCGCGATTGATTGAAAAATATTTTCTGTGGTCAACGAGAGCTTTTATTTTCATGGTTCGTGTATCCAGATTCACCATATAGTGTTCGGCGGGATAGCAGGCTTCTTCTGTGTTGAAGTATTTTGCCATTAGATATCAACTCTTTTAGTAATCTGCTTACAAGTATAACATATTTCAAGAGTTGTTGAAAGGCGCCGCCGGCAAATAAATCCTCCGACAGCGCCTTCTATTATACACTATAAACCGTTCCTACCGATACCCATTCGGATTCTGTGACTGCCATCTCCAGGTATCTTCACACATCTCCTCCAACCCGCGCTCTGCCTTCCAGCCAAGCACCTTAGCCGCCTTCGACGGATCTGCATAACACATAGCGATATCGCCCTCTCTCCGTGGCTTAATCTCGTAAGGAATCTCCTTGCCGCAAGCCTTGCCGAATGCCTTTGCCATATCCAGAACAGAATATCCTGTGCCCGTACCCAGGTTAATCACATCCAGACCCGGATTGCTCATAATATAGTCAATGGCCTTCACATGTCCAATCGCCAAATCCACAACATGAATATAGTCGCGTACGCCTGTGCCGTCCGGAGTATCATAGTCATCGCCAAATACACCGAGCTTCTCTAACTTCCCAACTGCAACCTGTGAGATGTACGGCATCAGATTGTTAGGGATACCCTTTGGGTCCTCTCCGATACGTCCGCTTTTGTGCGCACCCACCGGATTGAAGTAGCGAAGCAGGATAACGTTCCATTCCGGATCGGATTTTTGAAGGTCAGTCATAATCTGCTCCATCATAGACTTTGTCCATCCGTAAGGGTTAGTGCACTGGCCCTTCGGGCAGTCCTCGGTAATCGGCATAACCTCCGGATTCCCGTAAACGGTGGCGGAAGAACTGAACACAATCCGCTTTACTCCTGCATTTCGCATCACATCCATCAGAGTCAGCGTGCCTGTAATGTTGTTGCGGTAATATTCCAAGGGCTTCTGTACAGATTCACCCACGGCCTTCAATGCGGCACAGTGGATGACCGCATCGATGGACTCCTTCTCAAATAACGCGCGCAGGCCGTCTGCGTCGCACACATCGCCTTCATAGAAGGCCACCTTCTTTCCGGTGAGCTCCTCTACTCTTTTTAAGGATTCCTCAGATGAATTGGAAAGATTGTCATATACCGTTACCTCATACCCCTTATTCAGTAACTCTAAGGCTGTGTGACTGCCAATATAGCCGGCGCCTCCGGTAATTAAAATATTCGCCATAATTATAATTCCTCCTGTTTTATTTACTGATTATTATCATATTGCATAAAAGCCGGAAAAGCAATAAGCATATGGGATAAAATTATAAAAATATTGCGCACGGACATTATTGACTGCGGTATGGCATGAATTATCCAAAAAAAAGATTGATTTTCAGGGAGGCGCTAGTTAAACTTATGTATAGAACTTTTATTGATAAGGAATGAGTCACATGAATTTACATTTTCTTGGCGGCGCCATGGAAATTGGCGGCAGTTGTATTTATATCAGGATTGCAGGCAGGGGAATCCTTTTGGATTCCGGCATCCGCCAGTCGGCAGCTAAGGACCCAATTCCGGATTTCCGGACAATACAGGAAAAGGGCGGCTTGGACGCAATCATTATAAGCCATGCCCATATGGACCATATCGGAACACTTCCGATGATTAGCAAGGCATACCCCAATGCCCGTATCTACATAACTGCCATGACGGAGGATTTGACAAGGGTACTGCTATATGACAGCTTAAAGATTATGAAATATCGGGAGGATGAGATCCCCCACTATTCGGAGCAGGATGTGCTGGCTATGTTGGGACGGATTCACCCTGTCGGTTATCAGACGCCCTTTCCCATATTTGACAGGTTTACCCTGACCTTCTATCCTGCGGGGCATATTGCAGGGGCGGCATGCATATATCTGGTTACGGAGGACGGAAGCCTGTTCTACTCCGGAGATTTTTCTGCATTTTCCCAACGCACTATTGAAGGAATCCGGATTCCCAGGCTGCGTCCGGATGTTGCTATTGTAGAGACCACCTACGGGAACCGCCTCCATGGGAACCGGATGGTGGAGGAAAAGCGTCTGGTCAGTCTGGTCAGGGAATGTATCGAACAGAAGAAAAAGATTTTGATACCGACATTTGCCCTGGGGCGGGCCCAGGAGGTGCTTCTGATTCTGCGCACAGCGTTTTTGAATCAAGAGCTTCCGGCTGTTCCTGTGTTTGTGGACGGCATGGTCCGCGATATCAACCGGATGTATGTCAGGAATCCTATTTATCTGAAAAATGCATTAGGAAAGCGTATTTTAAAGGGAAACGAGCCATTTTATACGAAAGAAATCCAGCCGGTTGCCCCAGGCCAGAAGCGGGATGAGCTGCTTTCAGGAAATGAGCCGGTGATTCTGATATCCAGCTCTGGTATGCTGACAGGCGGGCCGAGCGCCCAGTACGCAAAGGCTCTGGCGCCTTCAAAGGATGCCTGTATCATTATTACAGGATATCAGGACGAGGAGTCGCCCGGACGGCAGTTATTGAACCTGTTGGAGAATCCGGAAGAAGGAAGCCTGACAATAGGCGGCAGTACCGTTCCTGTAAAATGCCGGATTGAGCAGGTGGGACTTTCTGCCCATGGAGATAAGTCAGAGATTATGTCGCTTCTGGAACGGCTGTCCTCACGGCGGATATTTCTGGTACACGGGAACAGGGAAGCCATTGAGGAGTTGGGAAATGAATTGGCAGCCGAGGATTACCGTCGGCAGGTCTATTTGCCGGAGTGCGGGCAGGAGTATGAGCTTGAGCTTCGCAGGAAACGCAAACAGACGGCCTTTCGTCTGGATGATACCATGCAGATGAAAAGAGAATTTACGAAGGAGGATGAAAAATTGCTGTGGGATTACTGGCAGGCCCATTATTTCGGGAAAGCATTGTCAGTGTCCCAGATTGCCCAGATTTGGTATGGCAGGGAATGTGATTCTGATGAAGTAATCCTTGGGAAAATGCAGGATATATTTCTTCACAGCAATTATTTCGCCCCCAATGCCCGCCGGCTGTTCTTGTTTGAGGCAAATACACAGGAGGCGGTTTTAGAAGCCCTTGCGCCGAAGGAGCTTACGATGCAGGATTTAGAACAGAAGATTTTGGCTATATTTGAAGGCTATGCTTACCGGAAAATTGGCTATCATTTAGAACGGAAAGAGGTATTGCTGCAGTTTGACTATCCGGACAGCCAGGATATGGAGGATTTTCGAGGAAAGGCGGAGATTTTTTCAGAGGAAACGGGCTTTCGTGTCCGGATTAATCCGGCTATGAACCACAATGCGGCGGGGCTTTTGCTGTCCCTGCTTTTTGAGGAACGGCTTTTAAAGACTTCTTATTTCCAGGATAGAAAATGCTATTGTGTAACCCTTTCCGAAAAGAACGGGGCTTCTGACGGGGAGGCGGCAAGACGTTTCCAGACAGAGACAGGATGGAGGCTTCTCATCAATGGACGGGCAGAGGCAAAATGGAATCCGCCATCTCATGAGAATGCAGGAGACGGGGCGGCTATGGATGAGAATTGGTTTGTACCTACGGACGCCGCGGTTGAAGCGGTTGAGCAGAATCAGGCATTTTTCCGGATTGACCGGACATTTGAAGAAATGTCCCACAGACCGGATAAGAAAAGTCTGAAGCAAGATTCCAATGGAAAATATCTGGAGGTCAGTTTTATTTCACCCATGATTGGGAGACAGTATCGGGAGGTCTTACAGGCGCTTGCCAATCAGACCGGATGGCGGATACGTATTGGGGATAAGGTGAATCAGAATACATTATTTAAAAATGCTCAGGTGTTGTGTATGAAGTACGGGATTACGCCTGTAAAAAATCCTTCTTATCTTCCACAGAGAAAGACGGTACAGGTGAAGGCGCGGGGTTCTTTAGAGCTGGAGAAAATAGATTTGGTTGAAAAGGAGTTTCGGATGCAGACGGGGTGTGGGTGTGAAGTGCTCACAGTCTGACAGGAATCAATGATTGGGGAGGAATGGCACAATGAAATTATATGAGATCGTATTTAGTCCCACAGGGGGAACAAAGAAGATGGCGGATATCATCACAGACCGATTCCGGTGGGACAGTTCATTCATAGATTTGACGGATCGTTTTCTGGATTTTACTGCATTTACATTTGACGAGGAGGATGTCTGTATCGTGGCAGTCCCCTCCTATGGGGGGAGAATTCCTGCCATTGTGGCGTGGAGATTAAAGCAGATGAAGGGTAATAAGGCGAAGGCAGTTCCGGTTACGGTGTATGGAAATCGGGCGTATGACGATACTATGCTGGAGTTGAACGATACGCTGATAGAGGCGGATTTTCGTCCTGTGGCGGCGGTAGCGGCTGTGGCAGAGCATTCGATTATGCGCCAGTTTGCCCCAGGGCGTCCTGATGAGGAGGACAGAAGGGAGCTGGTGGATTTTGCGGACAAGATTAAGAGGGGAATCCAGAATGGAAGCCTTACGGATACGCCTTCTGTTCCGGGAAACAGACCCTATCGGTCTTTTGACGGCGTACCGATGAAGCCAAGGTCAGGCCGTTCATGTACGAAATGCGGAGTCTGCGCTGAGAGGTGTCCGGTTGGCGCGATTCCGACGGATATGCCTATGAGTACGGACCATGACAAATGTATTACGTGTATGCGGTGTATCGCGGTCTGTCCTCAGAAGAACCGCAGCATCAGTAAGGTTCTTCTGGCGGCAGGCGCCCAGAAGCTTAAAAAGGCGTGTAAAGATAGAAAAAAGAATCAGTTGTTTTTGGGATGAGATTAGTATATGAAGAATCGTTTGGAAGAACTGCGCAGGCAGAGGGGAATCCGGCAGGAGGAGTTGGCTCTGGCGCTTCAGGTGTCGCGCCAGACCATCGGCTCGTTGGAGAATGGAAGATATAATCCGTCAATCGGACTGGCGTTTAAGATTGCCAGGTATTTTGGGATGAGTATTGAGGAGATTTTTATCTATGAGGAAGAATGATATCTGGGGGAGGAGTATATGAGGATTATCATTTCTCCGGCAAAGAAAATGAATATTGACACAGACACATTTTGGCAGCCTGCGTTGCCGGTATTCCTTAAAGAAACAGAGGTTCTGAAGGACTGGCTTCGCGGCCTGTCTTTTAAAGAAGCTCAAGACCTGTGGAAATGTAATGACAAGATTGCAGAATTGAATTACAGGCGGTTTCAGGATATGAACCTTAAAATGAGGCTGACTCCTGCTTTATTATCCTATGAGGGAATCCAGTATCAATACATGGCGCCCAAAGTATTTACACAGAAGGAATGGGATTATGTGCAGAAGCATCTGAGAATCCTCTCAGGGTTCTATGGAGTTCTAAAGCCTTTGGACGGAGTCGTTCCCTATCGGTTAGAGATGCAGGCGAAAGCAGGGGCAGATGGATGGAGGAATCTGTATGACTTCTGGGGAGACAGGCTGTATCAGGAGGTGAGCAGGGGAGACGGGATGCTTCTGAATCTGGCGTCTAAAGAATATTCCAAATGTATCGAGAAGTATCTGAAGCCGGAGGATACTTATATTACCTGCATATTCGGGGAGTGGAAGGATGGGAAGGTAATACAAAAGGGAACCCAGGCGAAGATGGCCAGGGGAGAGATGGTACGCTTTATGGCCGAGAAGCAGGTTGCGGATGTGAGGGAGGTTCGCGGCTTTGACCGTCTGGGGTATGAGTTTGAGGAGAAGATGTCCTCAGATAAAGAATATGTTTTTCTCAAAAATATGTCTTGACTTTGACGTAACGTCAAGCATTATCCTTGAATTACGGAGGGAGTGAGCTTGAGTTGGAATATGGTATCAGAGAATTGTCTAAGCTTGCAGGAGTGAGCGCGCGCACTCTGCGGTATTATGATGAGATTGGCCTGTTAAAACCACTCTATGTCAGTGAAGCCGGATACCGTTTTTATGGGGAAGGGGAGGTTGCGCTGTTGCAGCAGATTCTTTTCTATCGGGAGAGAGGGTTTGGTTTAAAGCAGATTCAGCAGATTTTGTACAGGCCGGATTTTGATATCATGGATGCGCTTGAGGAACATCTTTCTGAGCTGTTGGAGAGGAGGAAACGTGTGGAGGCTCTGATCCGGACAGTGAAACAGACTATATGTCAGGTGAAAGGAGAATGTAAGATGAGTGATACAGAGAAGTTTGAGGCGTTTAGGGAGAAGGCTGTCCGTGAAAATGAGGAGAAGTACGGCGGGGAGATTCGTGAGAAATACGGTGATGAAGATGTAGACGCTGCGAATCAGAAGGTTTTGAATATGTCCGAGGCAGAGTATGACAGATTTCAGAGGCTTGAAGAAGATGTTAAGCTTCGTCTGAAAGAGGCTGTTGCTTTGGGCGTGAAGCCGGATAGTGAGAGAGCGAAGGAGATTGTGCTTCTTCATAAGGAGTGGCTTGGCATGACATGGAAACAGTATACCAGGGATGCGCATAAAGGGGTTGCCCATATGTATGTCTGTGATGAGAGGTTTCGGAGGTATTATGACGAGGAAGCTTCAGGATGCGCGAAATTGCTTGAACAGGCGGTAGAGTTTTGGGCGGATAAGATATAGCGCTGCGTGAGCTGTGGGCGGGGGAACCGCCCGTTTTTTGTTGGTGTTGTATTGAAATCATCTTGACAAAATCTTTAGAAAAGTTTATTATGCAACTATAATATAGTTACATAAAGGAGTGAGGCCAGATATAATGAGTAAGTTTGAAAAAGCGAAAGAAAGAATAAGATTAAAACCGAAAGATTATACATATACTGAAGCAAAAGCCTTACTGTACCAGTTAGGATTTATAGAATATCAAAAAGGAAGAACGTCCGGTTCCAGAGTAAAGTTTTATCGAGAAAAAGACAGGAGAGTTATTTTATTACATAAGCCGCACCCTGATGATGTTATGAAACCTGGTGCAATAAAGGACTTATTGGATTTTCTGATTAATTTGGGAGAACTATAATTTATGTTAAAAAATAATATATTAGAATATAAAGGCTATCATACAAAAGTGGAATTTGATTCTGAGGCTCTTATCCTTAGAGGAAAGATAGAAGGGATTAACGATTTGGTAGACTTTGAATGTGATAATATTAAAGATGTAGAAAAGGAATTTCATGAAGCGGTAGATGATTATTTGGAATTTTGTAAAGAAGTAGGAAAGACTCCGGATAAAGAATACAAGGGAACCTTTAATGTGCGTATCAGTCCAGAGCTGCATAAGAAACTAGCGACTGTAGCAATGAAGAATGGCGATACATTAAATGCTTCTGTGGAAAAAGCTATTCAGCAATACGTTTAGGAAGGTGAAAATGATGGAATACGAAGGACAAATCTGTCGGGCGCCAATGGAACGGTCTTCGTTCATGCTGCCAATTATGGTTGGCTGCTCGTACAACCGATGCAGATTCTGCAATCTGTTCCGGCACTTGAAATACCGAGAGCTGCCCCTTACACAGATTGAGGATGAGCTTGCCCGTGTCAAGGGTGTTGGCGGAAGTCCCAAGCGGATTTTTCTTGGAGACGGGAATGCGTTTGCTCAGAAAAACGAACGGCTTTTGCAGATTCTTCAGATGGTTAGGCGGTATTTTCCGGAATGTAAAGAGATTAATATGGATGCAACCGTGACGAGCATTTTGAGGCGGTCAGATGATGAGCTTCTTGCGTTTGCGCGTTTGGGAGTGAGGCATCTCTATCTGGGAATCGAGAGTGGGCTTGACGACGTGCTTGCATTTATGGAAAAGGATCACAACCAGGCCCAGGCGTATGAGGCAGTCAGACGTCTTACGAATGCCGGTATGATTTTTGACGCCCATATTATGACCGGCGTGGCGGGGAAAGGCAGAGGAAGGGAGAATGCCAGGGCATTGGCAGAATTTTTGAACCGGACGCAGCCGGCCCATGTGGTGAATTTCTCCATGTTCCTGCACAAAGAGGTGCCGTTGTACCAGAACATTCTGGACGGCAGTTTTATTCCGGCCTCAGAGCTTGAGAATCTTGAGGAGGAACGCTGCCTGATTGAGCTTCTGGATGAGGAGATTTTGTACGACGGATTCCATGATTATATCAAATTTCGGGTGAGGGGGAAGCTTCCTCAGGATAAGGAGAAGATGCTTTCGAGGCTTGACGAGGTCATCGGCTGTACGCCGGGAGAAGAAGTGTATTCTTATGTACAGGGAGAATGTCCTGCCTTAGAAAAATGTGACGGCGTAGGCGTATGGAGGTGTGATTGAAAAAACCAGACATTCCGTGTCCGGTAAAGAAAATACGGCATTTCTCGCTCTGTGTCGTGTTCATTTTTGCCGGATAGTATTATTCTGAGCTTACACCAGAAAGGAGAGGGACGGGATGGACTTAAAAAAGATAGGCATGTTTCTTAAACTTCTGCGGAAGGAGAAAGGCATTACCCAGGAGAAGTTCGCGGAAATCATTGGTGTCTCAGCGAGAACCGTTTCCAGATGGGAGACAGGCTCTAATATGCCGGATCTGGATATCCTGATCCAGATTGCAGACTACTATGAGGTGGAAATCAGAGAGATATTAGACGGAGAAAGGAAGGGCGAGGAAATGAATAAAGAGTTGGAAGATATGGTATTGAAGGTAGCAGATTACAGCAATCAGGAGAAACAGAAGGTAACGAAGCGGATGTGTATTTTGTTTGTATGCGGGGCTATTGCATTTACCATATATCTTGTAATGGAATATTTGGGGGTAGCCGACAAGAAAGGAATTCAGGAGGACGCAGCAAGTATTGCATTAGGGTTTGCCTACGGCGTAATGCTGGCCGGTACAATCTATGCCAGCGGCTATCTTGCAAAGATTAAGGCGTTTAAGACGCGGCTGCTTAAGAGAAGCAATTAAAGGAATAAAAGGGGATGCCAAAGGAATCATAAATGAGGCATCCCCTATTTCTCGTCAGGGCTTCTGATAATATTGATTGGAGTTCAGCAGTTTTTCCTTCTGGATATCCGTGATCTGATCTGTGATATCCTTGACAAATACATAGAACAGCCTGTGTTCTTCTCCCCATTCGGAGTTTTCAAGATGGCCGCAGTCGTCCAGCCAGCGAACCTGTCCGTCTTTTCGTGTAATCCGGTATTGGACATAATCCATATTCTCCTTAGAGTGGCGGATCTGATCCTGAATCTCCCATTCCACCCGATTAAGGTCATCGGGATGAACCAATCCTTTAAACGAGCCGTTTACTAACTCCATAAATTCATTCATGGTTTTACAGCCAAATATGGTCATAATAGCCGGATTTGCATACAGGATTCGTTCATCGTCCATGGCACGGTAAATAAAGAAACCGTCCGACATATTGGCGAGAGACTCTGCCATGCGCATATGGCGTTTTTCCTCCTCGTCTTTGATAATATTATCAATACTTCGGATGGTGATAACAGCGGTTTTGGGAACCCCTCGTTCACGTTCGCTGATCGTAACACTTGTGAGGCACCACTCATCCTCAATGCCACAGTCCTTTGCACTTCTGCGATAGCGGTATTCTGTCGAATCCTGAGTCATAAGAATGGTTTTCAAATTGTCCAGGGACAGAAATTTGCGGACATTATCTTCATCGTATTTTAAAATCTTACCGGTTCCGAAGTGACGGTCTACCACAGCCGCATAATTTCCGCGTTCCATCAAACCATTGGCATCCGGATAGATCATCCGGCAGTAGTTGTCCCGAAGATGGAGGAAGTAGACTTCACGGTAGGCCAGAACCATACTGTTTAGCGCACCCTCATGAATCTGCATATGGGTGACATCCCGCATCAGGCAGGCCACATATCCGTACTCATGCTGGTAGAGCGTGAGTTGGAGATAGTGGCTGGAAATAGAGCTGTATACATAATGGGTTAAGGTTTCTCCCATAAATGCTGCTTGATAAGCTTTGGTAAATAAATCCTTCTGGTCATCCTTAAATGCTTTCCTAATCAGATGACGCAGCAATTTGATGTCGCCGCCGCAGGTCTTAGCCATCTCATGGTTAATATAAATAATCTCATAATCGTTCGGTGCGCCGGAAGGATCCAGAATAATCCTGGCAAGCCCGTATCCGCAAGGGATACTGCCATAATAACGTTCTAGCTTGTCCTGCTCCTGCTCTGTAAATTCGGCTACTGTCTGGCAGATATTTTCTTTGATTTCTTCTTTTTCCCGAAAAGAGGTGACATTCACAAGGGAGCAGTAGAACATCTTGTGACCGTTTTTTTCCCGTAGGAAAAATACCTTCATATACACCCACAATACTTTGCCGTCCATCCTCAGGAAATGGATGTATCCTTCAGCACAGCCGGGCCGCCTGTCATAAGCCTGCTCAAAAAGAGAGAACAACTTAGGTCTGTCGTCATCTCTGACATGATCCCAGAGTTTTTTGTCATAATTTTCCGCATCGCTTGTTCCTACGCCTACAAGCTGGAAGTATTGCTCATTAACACGGGTGATCTCTATCTGGTTTTCGTATATATCATAAAATGCCGCAGCTCCCAGGATATTGTTGACCATGGTGTCCGTAAACAGATTGCCGTCTATGAATTCTCTTGTGTGGAGGGCTTCTATCTGTTTGACGCACATGCCGCCAAAGTCCAGGTTTCGCTCATCTGCCAACAGATTTTCAAGCTGATTGACAGGCATAGGTTTGAAATAATAATATCCTTGCGCATAGCGGCAGCCCATATTCCGCATAAAATTCTCATGCTTTTGGTTTTCCACACCCTCTAAAACGATTGGGATGCCCAGAAGCCTTGCCATGTTCACCACAGACTCCAGAATTCCGATTCCCTTCTGCTCCTCCTCGGCGCTCATTTCAAGAAAACACATATCAATCTTAAGAACATCTACATCCATGCTCTTAAGAGTATTCAAAGAAGAATAGCCGCTTCCGAAATCATCCATCATAACCTGAAATCCGGCTGCCTGGAGCCGTTTAACGGTATCATTAACCTGCTGTCCGTCTTCGGCGTATGCACTTTCCGTTATTTCGCATTTGAGGTACTTTCTTGGTACCTGATATGTGTCAGTTAGATTAATCAGATAGTTCGGCACATCAATGGTCAGAATATCCAATCTTGATATGTTGATAGAAATCGGAACAGGATGATAGCCTTTCGTAATCCAACTTTTTAGCCATTCCACCACTTTAGTCCACACAACCTGGTCGAGAGGGGTAATGGAGCAGTTTTTTTCCAATACAGGGATAAATACTCCAGGGGATATCAGTTTCCCGTAATGAATCCAGCGTACAAGGGCTTCCGCGCCTACAATCTTTCTTGTGGTGATGTCATACTGGGGCTGTGCGTAGAAGGTGAACTCATCATTTTCGAGAGCTGCCTTTACGTCTGAGAGTACCTGCCATTCTCTTTCCAGTGAATTCTCCATACCGGGATCGTAGATACGGATTCGGTTCATGTGGCTTCCAAGTGCATAAGATAGAGCCATGGTTGCCCGATCATACATGATCTCTGGCGCCAATGTAAGGTCATCCAGCGTATAGATGCCAATTGCCGGCAGAGAATGGGCAATGCCGTTTAGCTGTCCCATGCTGACCGCGATCTCATCCCATATGGATCGGAACACCTCCAACTGGAACGGCATGATAACACAGAAATCATCTCCGTTAAAATGTCCGGCGACGCCGCCGTGCTGTTTGATATTCCTCTTAAGACAATTTGAAATAAAGATAAGGAGTTCGTCTCCCTTATCCCTGCCGCAAAATGTATTGATCATTCGGAAATGTTCAATATCGATTGCTGCCATGGCATACGCGCCTGGCTGGACATTTTCTAAATAAATCCTTGCTGCCTGCATAAAGCTTCTCATATAATGCAGCCCCGTTAAAGGGTTTAAGTCGAAAGCTGCCTGTCCGACAGCATTTCCTGTTCCAGTCGTGATACCTTTTTCCACGCAACGTTACCTCCCAGATCATGGATTATATAATGGAAATATTGTACTACGTTCCAGTAATAAAATCAAGTAAAGTATCATATTCGGAAAATTTGTAAAAAAAAGCATTACGGAAAAGTATACTTTTTCGTAATGGCACGTCTCAGATAAATTCTCAACTATTCTAATATATTATCGACAAAAAGTCAATAAACTTAATCTCTATTTTTTGTAATATTTGTCTAAAAAATTTTCCAGAAAAAGCATTACGAAAAAGTATACATTATCGGACAAAAGGTTTGAAAGAGGAGGATACATATTGCCTGATAAGATATGCAAGACTATTCACCAATACAATAG
This sequence comes from uncultured Dorea sp., assembly GCA_910584575.1. Classification (GTDB taxonomy): domain Bacteria; phylum Bacillota; class Clostridia; order Lachnospirales; family Lachnospiraceae; genus Sporofaciens. The sequence continues at coordinate 32,367 of CAJUBG010000011.1, read as the reverse complement.
AGAGCCAATTCAGGAGGCTGATATGCAGAAACTCCTGAACGTTGCAGAAGATTACAAAAAGGTGAAGAACTATGTATACAAACGCTTCGGCGGCATCGCCGGTTTATCAAAAATCTATCCAGGATACACGGCGCAGAATGAGATGACAAAAAGCGGGCTTAGGGCAGAGCTGGATATGCCTTCCGTTTATTTTTATCTTGCAGTCTTTGATGCGTTGGGAGATATCAAAAGCCAGTGGACAAGGACAAAATCAAAGCTTCTGAAATTAATAGGAGTAAACCAGAATCTAACAGAAGAAGAAAAACATTATCTGCGTTTCCTTCTAAAGGTCAGCAATGCTTTTGAGGCAGTTTTAAACGAGAAGCCTGTCAAGCTGGCTAAAGAAATACAGGTAAAATATGATGAGCTTCTTGCTCAGGTAGACCCTATGAAAATGCACCGTTATCTGTGCAGGCAGGTTAGAAAATACCATGTAAAGCTGCATACAGACCTGGCAACAGGATTTTCTGTTGCGGAACGGGCATACCGTTATGCTGATTCAGGGATTTATATTTCCACAAAAGAAAAGCGGAAACGTATTTTTATTTCCCTGACAGATCACTGTCAGTACCAGAGTCAGCTATACATTAAATTATATCCAGAGGATAGACGTATTGAGATTAAGGTGCCTGTAAACGTCTCGGTGCATAAGTTTGCAGACTATTCAGAACAGGTTGGCGTGGCTGTTGGATTCTATACCATGCTTACGACAGACAAAGGGCATTGTTATGGAGAAGACCTTGGAAAATATCAGACAGAATATGCAGAATGGATGCGTATGCAGGCAAGAAAATATAGCCGGAACAAGACAAGTAATCCGGGACGTAAAAAATACAATGCTCAAAAAGCAAAGTTTCAGGAGCGTCTGCACAGCTATATTAATCAAGAGATGAATCGATTTCTGCGTATAGAAAAGCCCGGAGTTATCTATATCGTGAAATTACCAAAGCCCCAGGCGGGCGGGGTAAATAAAAAGATTAATCATTCTGTGGCTTTGTGGCAGAGGGGATATATCAGGAAACGATTATCGCAAAAGTGTAAAGAGCTATCTGTTGAGCTTGTAGAAGTGATTGGAAAAGATATCAGTAATGAATGCAGCAGATGTGGTGCTGTGGGAACAAAAGCAGAAGGGAAGTTCTGCTGTCCTGAATGTGGGTACTGCACAGAAGAAAAGACAAACACCGCCCAGAATGTGAAAAACAGAGGTCAGGGCGAGGGTGTGTTGCATTTTTGAATTATTCTTGAGAACAGCCATTTAGATAAATCCTGGTGATGAGCCTGGTTTTTACCGAATGAAGGAGAAAATCCCGAAGGACTAGAAGGTGTGGTTCGTGATATAAAAATGATTTACGGCATTAGAAGGCAGGATTTGAGATTTTCTTGAATGCCTGTGTATTGGGTATGCCAAGACCCTGTGAACATACAGCAAGCCAAGAGGATATGCAGGTTATGACGTAACAGGGAGCGAAGCGGAGGAATCCGCATCATCCATTGGATGAAATTATTCATCCGTGATGACCAATGTGCCTTATTTAATAAATGAATCAGGAGATTAAAAGTGTCCAAATGATGAATTATATTATTGTGCAGGCGGGAGGGAGAGGAACACGTCTGGAATATTTGACAACAAATAAGCCAAAGGCTCTTGTGCCAGTGAATAATCTTCCAATGCTGTTCTATCTTTTTCGGAAATATCAGAACAAACATTTCATAATCATTGCAGATTATAAAAAAGAAGTTATGAAAGAATACTTACAGGTATTTGCGGATGTGAAATATCGGATTGTAGAAGCAAAGGGAAACGGGACTTGTGCCGGTATAAAGCAAGCGATTCATTTATTACCGGAAAAGGAGCCGTTTCTGTTAATATGGTCAGATTTGCTGCTTCCAACGGATTTGAAATTACCGTCAGGATATGAGGACGACGACTATGTAAATTCTATGGAAGATTACATTGGTATTTCTCAGTCATTTCCCTGCAGGTGGTCTTATTTTAATGGGAGATTTGAAGAAAAAGAATCTTATGAACATGGCGTGGCCGGTTTTTTCTTGTTTTCGGATAAAGAGAAAATAAAAGAAGTTCCTGAAAATGGAGAGTTGGTACGATGGATGCAGGAAAGTAAACTGAAGTTTCGTGAAATAGGATTAAAAGGAACAAAAGAATTTGGATTACTTGAGGAATATAACAGGATAGAACAAAATAAGTGCCGGCCATTCAATAGAATCACAATCAAACCAGACCGGTTTATCAAAGAGGCAGTTGACAAGCATGGAAGAAAGCTGGCAAAGAGAGAGTGGGAATGGTATAAAAAGGCAGGAGATATGGGAATTACTGCGCTTCCAGAGATTTACGGCGCAGCTCCATTGGAAATGGAGCTGATTCATGGAAAAAATATTTATGAGTATCGCTTGTCTTATGAGGAGAAGAAAAAAGTCCTGAAAAAATTGGTGGAAACCTTAGAACTTCTTCATAGTAAAGAACAGGTTCCGGCAGATTTGTCTGCCTGCCGGGAAGTGTATTTGAATAAAACATTTTATCGTATTGATAAGATTAGGAATCTTGTGCCTTTTGCAAATGAAAAATATATCGTAGTAAATGGCAAAAAATGCAGGAATGTATTTTTTTATAAAAAAGAGCTTGAACATCTGATTGAGCAGATAGGGTGTGAAAATTTTTGTTTTATTCATGGAGACTGTACCTTTTCAAATCTGATGCTGCGAGAGGATGGAAATCCGGTACTGATTGATCCGCGGGGATACTTTGGAGCCGTTAAATTTTATGGTGATCCGCGTTATGATTGGGCAAAGCTGTATTATTCTATTGTGGGGAATTATGACAGATTTAATGTGAAGGAATTTCGGCTGAAAATCAGGGAAAGGGATGTGTGCCTTGAGATTGCATCCAGTCATTGGGAGGATATGGAGAGCGTCTTTTTTGAAATGACTGGCGCAAAGCCTGCGGAAATCAAACTGCTTCATGCACTGATTTGGCTGTCGTTGACTACATACGCCTGGCAGGACTACGATTCTGTCTGCGGGGCATTCTATAATGGCTTATGGTATCTGGAGGATATATTATGATTCGCTATTTTGAGAAGCAGTTAAAAGAGTTTGAACATTCTGTTCATTCATTGGACGGGCAGATACTTGACAGGTGGGTGGGGGAAGCGGCAGAAGTCTTGAAAAGAGGCAATAAAATTGTGGTGTCAGGTTTGGGGAAAAATGTTCCGATTTGTGAGAAGTTTGTAGGGTCAATGGTTTCAATCGGGCTTGACGCGTGCTTCTTACATACCAATTCAGCCATACATGGCGATATGGGAGTAGTAAAAGCAGGAGATATGGTGATTTTGCTGTCAAAAAGCGGCGAGACGGAGGAATCCATTCTGCTTGCAAGGCTTCTGAAAAGGAGAAAGGTAAATATGTGGCTTTTGACTTTTTCAGAGGAAAGTACGTTGACGAAGGAGATTGAAAACAGCGTTATAGTTGAGTTGGAGCATGAGGGGGATCTGTGGAATATTATGCCCAATAATTCTACCACATTAAATTTGATCATTCTGCAGGGATTGGCAATGCAGATAGCAGATATGCTTGGGCTGGATATAGAAAGCTTCAGAGAGAATCATCCGGGTGGGTATATTGGAAAGGTGTTGAAGTTATGAATATTTTAATTACTGGTGGAAATGGATATATTGGACAATATCTTGCGGAGTATTTTTCTGGTGAAAATGTGTATATCACCACGAGAAATCCAAAAAGAAAAAATGAGCGAAAGATGATTCTCGAAGAAGAAGACACGATAGACGGTGTATGTGAAAATATTGATGTTGTGATACATACGGCGTCTATGGACGAGAGGATTATTTCACGGGAACCTAAAAAGGCGCTGCTTGTAAATACATATGGAACAAGGAAATTATATCTTGACGCATTAGCACATAAAGTAAAAAAGTTTTTTTATTTGTCTACTTTTCATGTATATGGGAAGGTTACAGGACAGTTGATTACAGAAGAAAGTTATACAGAGCCAACGTCAGATTATGGGCTTACCCATTTATTTGCGGAACAATATCTCAGGCAGTTACATAAAGAGGAGGAAATACAGACATTTATACTGAGGCTGACAAACGGGGTGGGGCTGCCAGGCAGTGGAGTTGATAAATGGTATCTGGCTTTCAATGATTTTTGCAGAAACGTGGTAAAGGAAAAACGGATTGTTTTGAAGTCAAATGGCCTGCCGCGAAGGGATTTTGTAGCAATACCTGATATTTGCAGCGCGGTTGAAGCCTTGATGCATATAGAAAATGATTTTGGCGTGTACAATGTAAGTTCCCAAAATACCTTTAGTATCAGAGAAATCGCACTAATGGTGAAAAAAATATATAAAGAGCTGACAGGATGGGAAGCAGAATTAATTATGCCGGAGGTAAACGCGCAAGAAATTGAACGAGTAAAGGATTTTACTGTAAGTTCCCAAAAGTTACGCATGTCGGGATGGAAATCAGAAGAAACCATCGAAAAGACAATAGAAAAAATTTTAAAAGCTGAATTGGAGGAATACAAGTGAAAGTTGTCATACTTGCAGGAGGTTTTGGTACACGTATTTCAGAGGAAAGTAAATTCAGGCCAAAACCTATGATTGAGATTGGTGGAAGACCTATTCTGTGGCATATTATGAAGTATTATTCAGGCTTCGGCTTTAATGAATTTATTATCTGTTGTGGATATAAAGGAGAAATGATAAAAGAGTATTTTATGAATTACCAATCTTACAATTCAGATTTTACCATTGGATTAAAAAAGAGCAAGGTCAAAATTCATAAAATGCCTTCCGAGGATTGGCAGGTAACGCTTGTGGACACTGGATTACACACTATGACAGGCGGCAGAATCAAGCAAATAGAAAGCTATATTGACGGCGAGGAGTTTATGGTTACTTATGGCGATGGGCTTTGTGATGTTGACGTATGCAAATTATTGGAATTCCACAGGAAATATGGGAGAATGGCAACCATAACCACTGTAAAACCAGAAGGAAGATTTGGAGTTCTGAATATACAGGATAATGTGATTACTGATTTTCGAGAAAAATCAGTAAATGATATGGGATGGATTAACGGCGGATTTATGGTTTTAGATAAGAAAATATTCCGCTATATAAAAGATGACCAGACAGTATTTGAGAAAGAACCATTGGAACAGGCAGCGGCAGCAGGAGAGCTTATGGCATTTAAGCATGATAGCTTCTGGCGCTGTATGGACACGCAGAGAGACAAGATAATTCTGGAGAATTTATGGGAAAGCAAAAACGCGCCGTGGAAAAACTGGAATGATTGAGGAAAATAGAAATGAAAATATCAGTTCTTATTAACAATCATAATTATGGAGAATTTATTGGTGAGGCGATTGAGTCGGTTCTGAATCAGAGTTATCAGGATTTTGAAATTATTGTTGTTGACGGTGCGTCCCAGGATCAATCCAGGGATGTCATTGCTTCTTACGTAGAGAAGTATCCTGACCGTATCACTGCAGTATTGAAACCGACCAGCGGGCAGGCTGCGGCAATCAATACAGGTTTTGCTTTGAGCAAAGGGGAGATTATAGCGTTTTTGGATTCGGATGATTATTTTTACGAGAAAAAATTGGAACGGATTGCTAAGCAGCATGAGCATTATGAATTTGTGGGGCATGCTAGGAAAGCACTGAATTACAGGAAAGAGTTAATGGATGTAATCGCGCCGTTGGATGATTTTGAAGCAAGACCCAGGCTTTTTCATGATTACGGCTATATTTACACATATAATCTGATTACTTCATGTATTTCAGCAAAGAGAGAATTATTGTCTAAAATTCTGCCAATGCCTGAGGAAGAATATATGACTTTTGCAGATTGCTACATAAAGGTTATGGCACAATATTACACCAATATTAAATATATAAGGGAGCCATTAGCATTTTACAGGATACACGATATGCAGAAAACAGAATCTTTTGAAAGCTTTTTGGATTTAAATGGATTTGTAGAAAAGCTTTATGAGAGAGTTTTCCGAGATATTAATTGCGTGCTGAGAGAACGAGGAGAAAAGACGATTCCTCCGTTAGATGCTGAAAATATGAGAAAAGCATTTGCAGTTGCAAATCCTCATGCAGATATCCATGAGGGAGGGAGTTATGTGATATACGGAGCCGGAAATAACGCATATAAAGTACAGAAATGCTTAAACATAATAGGCGGAAGATGTATCTATCTTACGGATTCAAATCAGAAAAAGTGGGGAACACTGTGGAACGGTATACCTATTCTTTCATTTGAACAGTTGTTATCAAAACGTTCCGAGTATCAGAAAATTATTATAGCATCCCCTTATTTCCGTGAAATGGAACAGACTTTAATGACATTGGGTATGCGCAGAAGTATAGATTTCGTAACCATCCGAAGTTTTCCAAACGACTGAGAAAGGATTCATCAGAATATGAAAAATATCAGCCTGAAAGAGTTTTACAGAAATAAAAAAGTTTTGGTGACAGGGCATACAGGCTTTAAAGGTTCGTGGATGTGTCAGAGCCTTTTGGAGTTGGGAGCATGTTTATGCGGGTATTCATTAGAGTATCCCACAATTCCGGCGTTGTTTGAAATGTTAGATTTGAAACATCACATGAATTCCATAGAGGGAGATATAAGAAATACAGAGTCGGTTATTCGGACAGTTAAGGAATTTAAACCGGATGTTTTATTTCATATGGCCGCACAGCCGATTGTATTGGAATCATATAAAAATCCTGTATATACATATGAGACAAATGTGATGGGGACAGTTAATGTGATGGAAGCCATCAGAAAATGCGATACAGTGGAATCCGTGGTAAACATTACGACAGATAAAGTTTATAAAAATAATGAGTGGTGTTGGGGATACAGAGAGGATGACAGATTAAATGGTTACGACCCTTATTCAAATTCAAAATCCTGTTCGGAGTTGGTTACCAGCAGCTACAAGAATTCATTTTTTGATGAAAGAGAACTTCCTGTATCTACTGTGAGAGCTGGAAATGTAATAGGCGGTGGAGATTTTGCGGCAGACCGTATTATACCGGATGCATACAGGGCGGCGTGTAAAAACCAAAATGTTAGGATACGTTCTCCTTATTCAATCAGGCCATATCAGCATGTATTGGAACCTGTATTTGCATATCTGTTGTTGGCTGCTAAACAGGCACAGAAATTTGAAGTTGCCGGTAGCTATAATATTGGTCCGGAAAGCGGTAATTGTGTAACGACTCTGGAAATCGTGACAAAATTCTGTGAAAGATGGGGAAATATTAAGGCGGAATACATTGCAGTACATACGGCACATGAGGCACAGTTTTTAAAGCTAGACTGCTCAAAGTTTAAGCAGACAATAGGGTGGAAACCTCTATGGGGAATCGACGAGGCAGTAGATAAGACGGTTGAGGTATATCAAGCTATTGCAGGCGGACAGGATGTGAAAGGAAAGGTGCAAGAGCAGATCGGAAAATATATGAAGCAGTATTCCATGACAGAAAAGGAGAACGGCAAAGATGGTACAGAAATTTGAATGTAGTAAATTGGGAATTGAAGGAGCCTATTTGATAGAGCCTTTTGTTGCCTATGATGAGAGAGGGTATTTTATTAAGGATTATTCGGCTGAGATTTTCCAGGATATGGGTATATCCCATGATATAAAAGAAGTGTTTTATACAAATTCTCATAAAGGAGTGATAAGGGCAATCCATTTTCAGAGAGAGAAGCAGCAGCCCAAATTGGTACGGTGCGTATATGGGGAAATTTTCGATGTAGTTGTTGATTTGAGAAAAAATTCGCCGACCTTTGGAGAGTGGGAAGGCTATATCCTTTCAGAAGAAAACAAAAAAGAAATCTTAGTTCCGGCAGGATGCGGACACGGATATCTGGTTATGGAGGATTCTATTGTATCATACAAGTGTGCAGAGAAATTTTATGGAGAATATGATGACGGGATCATATGGAATGATACACAAATCAATATTTCGTGGCCGTTGAAAAGTGTTGGCAATATAATATTATCTGAAAAAGACAAAAAACTAGGCAGCTTTCAGGAATTTTTAAAAGCAAACAGAGGAGGATTTGAAGTATGAAATCACCACAGGATATGAGAATTATACAGATTGATATTACGAATGCATGTATTCACAAATGTTCAAACTGTACAAGATTTTGCGGACATCATAAAAAGCCATTTTTTATGGATTGGGAAACTTTTGAAAAAGCGGTCAATTCTTTAAAAGGTTATCAGGGAACTATCGGAATTATGGGAGGGGAACCTACCCTGCATCCGGAATTTGAACGTTTTGTCAGGTATATCAAACAACATCCATATTTCCCCAAAGGGGAAAATCTTCTGGTAAGCCCGACAAAAGAATTTATGAATGTCCTTGGAAGAATGGAGCAGCGGGATACGCGGATATCCTATGAGCGTGGAATAAAAAAGACGTTGGTATATGGATGGGGGCTTTGGTCTGCCCTGAGCAATAAATATAAAGAACATTATGAATTGATACAGGATACATTCAATATGCAGGCGGTAAACGACCATAGAAATACAATGTATCATTCGCCTATTATGCTCACACGCAGGGAAATGGGAATACCTGACGAGGAATGGCATCATATCCGTGACAATTGTTGGGCGCAAGATACTTGGAGTGCGACAATTACCCCTAAGGGAGCATTTTTTTGTGAAATTGCGGGAGCATTGGATATGCTCTTTGGCGGGCCGGGCGGGTGGCCTATTGAACCAGGATGGTGGAAACGTACGCCGGATGAATTTGGTGATCAGTTAAAATGGTGTGAAATCTGCGGCATTGCTATCAATACATTTACACGGGATGCGAATGACGAGACGGACGATATGTCACCATGGTATTATGAGAAGCTTAAAGAGTTGGATAGTCCGAAGATTAAAAGAGAAGGTATGGTAAATGTATTAAAAATCAACGAAGACGGTACGATTAATGAGGAAAGCAGGAAAGATGTAAAAGAGATCAGACATTCCCTGTACTATGACAGTTGGTTTTCAAGGTTCAGCAAGGGGAATAATTGGCTGAATCCGATTGGTTTTGCCGGAATCTTTGTGATAAGAAATGCACAGGAAGCAAGAAAGAGTCTTGAGGCTGTCAGCAGGTCGGCAGACTGTGTGGATCATATCATGGTTGGGACAGATGACCAGGAAGCCTATGAAATCATGTCTGAAATTTATAAGGAGAGTGAGACAGTAAAGGTTGTTCAAAGTGAAAAAAATACATGGGGAAGTATTTTAAATAAAATCCTTTCCAACAGTAATTCGGAATATTTCTTCTTACTATTAAATAGTGAAACAAAATTGCAGGCAGGCTGTTCAGATTTTTTAAAACAATATGTATTGAATCCAGGAAGTATACTTGTTGGTGATGAGAGAAATGAGATGGGAAAGGAAATCGGAGAAAATATTGACTTTATTTTTTCGCCGCTTGCTTATGCGCTCAAAAAAGCAGGATACCCTCAGATTACTTTGATGGAAAACAAAGAGGATTTTATTGGATTATGGGAAGAAAATAAGATTCTGCCTATCTCCAGAGAGACATTTATGGAAAATAAGTATCGAATCGAACCTAATGTTAAGTATGCATTGTATGGAGCCGGTGCGACGGCTAACTATTTATATGACCAGTTTGAAGAACAAAATATTATCTGTGTGGCGGATTCGGACTGCAATAAGTGGGGAACAGAATTTCATGGACATAGAATTATGAGTCCGGACGAGTTGTTTCAAAAGCGTGGAGATTTCGATAAAGTTTTTATTGCCAGTAATTTCTTTTTTGAGATAAAGACAAAACTTTTGAAAATCGGATTTGAAGAACAGACTATTGTGTCTACATTGGTGGTTATTTAGTTCAGTTTGCGAAGATGTAGATATAAAAATAAGGGAGAGATACAGAATGAAATGGGAAAACAAGGGACACGAGTTAGATTATATAGGAAAAACCTTTGCAGATAAGAAGAAAATATATATTTATGGCGCAGGACAGGAAGGCAGAAATCTATTTTATAAGTTGAAGTTTTTGGACTGCGTAGAAGGATTTATTGACGCAAATGCAGATAAACAGAGAACAGGTTATCTTGAAAAACCAGTGTTTTCAGTTGAAGCTCTTTGTAATAAAGATAAAGACTATTTGATTATTGTAGCTGCAGGACCAGAGATTGCAAGCCGTATAACATACAAATTAATAAGCAATGGTTATAAAGAGGGGGAGGACTTCTATTACGCAGGTATTTTTATTAATACATATTTGCCAATATACGCGATGTATGCGCATGATAAATTGGTGATGCGCCTTTATCCTCAATCCATGACGGAACGCTGTACATTAAGGTGTTTGAATTGTAATCAATCTACACCTTACATTAAAAATCCTCAGCATTTTTCAAAAGAGGCATTTAAAGCAGACTTAGATTTATTTTTTAGATATGTAGATTATATTTATCAGGCAGATTTTGTAGGAGGAGAGCCATTTACACATCCTGATTTGTATGACTTAATGGAATATGCAGCCGTTCATTACCGAGATAAAATGGGTGCGATGCATATCATTACAAATGGAACAATTCAGCCTTCTGATGAAATACTTCAACTTGCATTAAAATACAATATAGCGATGATTATAACGGACTATAGCATTACAGTTCCGGAAGTAGAAGGAAAAGTGAGAGCTTTTATAGAAAAGCTTGAGAAATATCATGTGCGTTATATTCTAAATGGAGATAAATATTGGAAAGATTATGCGATTGGAAGGGCAAAGCTGGAGTTTTCAGGAGAAGATGATAAAATCAGACATTTTGATAATTGTGCAAGTCCATGCCGCTATATGAAAGATGGAAAGTTATACTATTGTACATCAGATGCTTTGGGACAGCGCGCGGGACTTGTGCCGAAAGATGAGCAAAGCTATGTGGATTTTAAGCAATTAACAAGAGAAAAGCGAATGGAGGTTTTGGAGTTTGAGTATGGATATTTAGAAAAAGGGTATTTAGATACATGCACAAAATGCTATGGTTCATGGACGTTTAATACGAAAAATATTCCGAAGGGAATACAGTATAAAGGAACTGGAACACTGACCCTGGAAAAGAGAGTAGAGATAAATGACTAAGCCCGAAACGAAGTATATAACGGTTATCACATCTGCATATAATGCAGAAAAAACATTGGAACATACTATATTAAGTGTAAGGGAACAAACCTATCCTCATTTTGAATATCTGATTATTGATCATGGCTCAACCGATGGGACAAGAGAAATAATACAAAAACAATGCTCTGAGGATTCAAGGCTTCATTTGATTACAATAGAGAAAAATACAGGATTTATTGGAAAAGCATTGAATACGGGAATTCATCAGGCGTCTGGAGAATATATCTGTTTTCTGGATGCAGATGATATCTATCAAAGAGATTTTTTTGAAAATATGTTGGAAAGTGTGCTGTTTCATAAAAGCGATGTAGGAATCTGCGGTTTTTCATTTTATAGTGAAAGAGAAGGAAAAATTGTGAAAACATTTGTTCAGGAAAATCGGCAGATAATTACGTATGAAGACTATCAGGCATATTTTCGTGAACAAATGGGAAAAGAGATGTTTTTTTCTTATATTGACTATTATTGGAATAAGTTTTACCGCACAGAATATTTGAAAGAAAATAATCTTTTTTTTCCGGAAACTATGTTTTGGCTGTCAGACGCGCGATTTAATTTAGATATACTGAAAACAGCGCCAAGAATATCAATCGTAGCTGTTGTAGGAACTGTATTTACTATAAGTGACAAATCTACCACGTCAAGCTGGAAAATGGGATTAAAAGAGGAATACTTGGATTACGCATATAGATGGGTGGAGTATTTAATCGGTTTCATTTCAGAGAATATGATACTAGAAAGTATGTCTCGCTATATGCCATGCCTAAATGATTTTTATAAGCTGGCGGGTGCAAAAGATTCACAGAATGACATTATTCATGAATTAGTTTCATGGGTGGATGAAAATAGAGAATTTTATATTAAATTGTTAAAGGCAGCAAAATATGATCGGAAATACTTAAACAATATTGAGCTGGCTATGATGAAAATTAAAAATAAGCATGGTTCTATAAAATGTGAAAATAGTATTTACCTAACATACTATAATAAATACATATTTAGAGAAGATTGTGAAAAATATTTACCAGAAATATTTCAGTTAATATGGCATGAAGATAATATTTTTTCTCTGGGAGCCCAGGAATTAGCAGATATGATTTTGTAGGAAAATGATAAAATTGACAGACTGGAAGTTATTAAGGAGAAGTATATGTTAAAAATCAATGAGATACCGTTAGATAAAGAACCGAGAAAAGCAATATCAGAGATTTTAAATCCAATATTGGACGAGCCTGAAATGTCAGAATTTGATTCTGCATTTTTATGTGGTCTGATAAAAAAGGAGCATCCAAAGAAAATTGTAGAGATTGGAATCGCGGCAGGTGCGACAACAGCAATAATAATTGAATGTTTGGAAGAAATAGGGACATCTTACGAAATGTATTCTGTAGATTATTGTGAAAAATATTACAGAAATATTGGAGATTTTCCGTCTGGATTTATGGCAAAAAGGTTGCTTGAGCAAAAGAAACTAACAGGAAAACATCAATTTTTATTAGGGGGAGGAGTTCATCAGTTTTTGGATCAAATTGGCGATGATATTGACTTTATGATTCTTGATACCATGCATACATTGCCAGGAGAATTATTGGATTTTATAGTTCTTTTTAAGCATTTATCAAAAAATGCTATTGTGTGTTTACACGACATTTCTTTGAATAATCGTGTCAGAGGATTTAGCTATATGAATGCAACAAATGTCCTTTTTCATTCTATTGTTGGAGAAAAATTTATTAATTATATTTCTGATGGCAGCGATGAAAAGGTCGATTATCCAAATATCGGGGCATTTCGCATTAACGAGGATACAGAACGAAATATTGAAAATGTATTCCAAGCGTTTATTATGTCATGGCATTATATGCCAAACTGGAAAGATATAAAAGGATATGGCGTACAGATTAAGAAGGATTATCCGACGGAAATTTACCATATGTGGGAAAATGCTGTGATGATGAATTGCAGAATGGCATATCCGTTTCCAGAACGTTTCATACCCAAGGGAAGCAAAATTGTCCTTTATGGTGCGGGAAATGTGGGACAGGAATATTATCGGCAACTAAAAATTACTCAATATGCAGAAGTTGTTGCATGGGTTGACGCAGATGCAAAAGATATTTCAAAGGTTTTAAATTTAAAAGAGGGGAAACTCTTACAGCCGGATATTATTGAAAATGTTGAATTTGATTATATTGTCATTGCAATTATGTCACATAAAACGGCTTTTTATGTGCATGAGTTTTTAATGAATCAGTTTAAAATAGAAAAAAGACAAATTGTTTGGTCTGGCAAAGAAATATATGAGTATTAGGTAATACATTGGGATTGTGAGAGATAAACATGATATGCGATAAAAATGGTGTAATTATAAAGTTAGATGGCAAAAGCGTAATTCAATTTTTGAGAGAGAACGAACAACCATTGGTAATTTATGGAGCAGGTAAAAAGGGGCAGTTTATATTAGATGCAATGGATAAACTGAATATCAAAGTATCAATGGTTGTAGACGGGGATGAAAGAAAGCAAAATACAATCATAAAGGGAAGAAGAATTGCCAGTATTGAAGAAGTTAAAAAACAGTATTCAGACGCCCTTGTTTGGATTACTATTGCAGATGCTAAGATTAGAATTCCGTTGGAAAAGAAAATACATGAGCTTGGATTCTCTCCAATTATGACATTTGATATTGAAGAACCCATGAGTGAACAGGCATACATAGATATAGAAGAAGGATATCCATATTTTTTGGTTGGAAAGAATAAATATTCAATTGAGCTACAGGAATATTTAAAACAAAAAAATAGTGAAATTATAGGGATTGAAAATGATGTTTCTTTTATAGAACAACTACATATTGATTTAGAACAGATTAATATAATTATTTGCGATGATACACTTTTTATGGATACAGTTTTTTGGCTGCATGACCAAGGTGTCTTTGAAAATATTTATTTGTATATTAGAGGGGATTTTGGTGTTTTTAAAATTGAAAAATATCGTTTTCTTTCGATTAAACTGAGATATATTACTAAGGCTCTTTTGGCAGCGTTAAATGGAATGAATCGACAGATGGCAGATGAAGCTTCTAAGAAATCTTTTCAAGAGATTAATTATCGCTATATAAAATATATTAAAAATAAAAAATATGTGACAGTACAAGAAAATGTATACAAGCAGCTTGCAGAATTAAGATACCGAATTCATGCTTTGAACAACAGTTTTGTAGAGGATGTATTTTATCCATTTGATATTGATTTAAGGGAAGATATTGTTGATATATTTTCGTACTTAAGTTTTCTGTCAAAAGTCTATGAATGTTGTATATGTTACCAAAAGAAGATGGTTATTGAGAAGAAAAAAGACAATTTATTTAAAATATTTCAGGAAGAAAAGTGTTGATTGAATAAGGAGAACTTATCCAAATGGAAGCGTGTAGATTATCATATGAATTTTTTTGGGAAGAAGGAGATAAATTTTGGTTTTCAGCATTTGATCATAATGGTTTATATTGTAGGGATAATACTACACAGGAGGTTAATTTTTTAGGCAAAATACCTGGAGAATTAGAATACCAGTTTAGATTATATTCTTCTATATTCAAGGTAGGAGAAAAAATATTCTTAATTCCGCATAATGCTATTAGTATTGCAGTATATGATATAAAGTTTGAAAAGTTTAGTAAAATATTTTTAAAAGAAGTTTCTTGTTTTGGAAAGCAAAAAATTGCAATGGAGCAACATAAATTTTGGAAATCTGTATTATATAACAAAGAAATTATTATGATGCCATGTAATTATCCTGCTATGGTTATTTTGAATATAAAAACATTTGAGATAAGATATATTACTGATTTTGTTCAGAAGCTAGATAGGCTAAGTCTCATTGCTCAACCGTATATTACAGATATGAAAATTGAAAATGATATAGCCTATTGTTCATGCGGATGTATGAATGCAGTTATAAAGATTAATTTGAGAAGCCATGAAAGTGAAATTATAGTCGTTCCATCTAAATCTGACGGGTATGCTGGCATTGCAAAAGTAAATGATGATATCTGGTTAGGCCCTGTAATATCTGGAGGAATTATCCGTTATAATACAAAAACAAAAAAAATAATAGAGTATATTGACTATCCAGAAGATTTAAAATATCCGGCTGTGCCGTTTCAAACATTTTTTAGATATGGTAATAGGTTATTATTGGTTCCTGCATTGGCGAACCAATTTATTTTGTTAAATATTCAAAATGGAAAAATGGAAAAAATAGAGGAATTGTCCAGAATAATATCAAAAGAAAAAGATAAAAATGTGTATAGCTATGACACGGCAACTGCATATTTCTATCAAGATTATGTTCTAACCTTTGTAAATGGTGCAGATTATGGGATTTATAGATATGATTTTGAAAGAGAAGAAATCAAAAGTTTTTATTTGTATTCAAAGCGACATTATCCTAAGGCGGAAAATATAAGTTGTTTAGGAAAGTATACGACTTTGAAAGAAAGAGTTTTTGGGGAATATGACTCTTTTCCTCAAAGAGACTATTTGAAGTGTGTTGAATTAAGTATATTGAAGTCGTTACAAGATAGTGGGCAAGGGAGAAAAATAGGAAAAAAGATTTATGACTATACAAAAAACATATAGAACGGAGTTGGAAAAGTTAATTGAGAAATACGATATAATATTATTTTTGCCGTATTTTGATTCAGTATATAATAGGAGTTTGACTCTTGCATTAAAAACAGTAAATATGAAAGACAAAAAAAATATGTTTATAATTGCAAATTATGATAAAGTACAAAATAGTATTTTTTTTGTAAAAAATGTTAGTAACGAGGAAAGTCAAAATTTATGTAATCTTTATTTTTCTTACGAATTTACAGATAATTTCTCTATGATTACAGATGACAATACATCTTTCCCCAATATTTTCAATTATGTAGAAACAGGTCTGCTGACGCTTCAGGAAGCATGGCAGGCTTTGCTTAGTTAGAGGGATAACAATTCATGGATAAGATGCACTATGAAGAAATGGCCAGGAATTTGGATAATCTGGAAAAAGAAACTTTGTTGAAAGACAAAGCCATATATTTGTTTGGCCACTGCAATGCAACAGAAACTCTGATTGATTTGCTGATAGAACGGAAGTATAGAATCCGCAGTATTTTGGACAATAATATATCAAAGCACGGAGCAAGATACAGAAATATTCCCATATCGCCGCCAGATACCATATTGGAATCAAATACAGAACATACAATAGTTCTTATTGCGGCAAGAGCTTATTCGTCCATGGCAAAACAATTAAGAACACTTGGTTTTGCAGGTCGTATAGAAAAGCTGGTGGATTACAACTCATATGCAGAATATTCTCTTACAGAGGATACAATCAGAAGAAAAGCGCGGCGCATAAAACGCGGCATTACTGTGAAGCAAGAATTGGAAAAAAAGTATCCGGAGTATTTCAAAATATTATGTCCTTTTTCTGCATTGGGAGACGTTTTTTTTACCATGTCATACCTGCCATATTTCTTGAAAAATAGAAAGATAGAAAGATATATTGTTTGTGTTACAGGAAATGCCTGTGCAGAAGCAGTGTCTTTATTTGAGGGGGTTTTGGCAGAGAAATATAACCAAAAGGACATGGACGAGTTGGTACAGGCTTGTCTTTATACGCGGGATTCCCGTTTTTTTATTGCCCATCAGGACAGGCCGTACGTGGTAAATCTCCACAAAGCCTTGTATATAAAATGCATTCCCTTAGAGAAAATTTATCGCTGTGGAGTTTTTGGACTCTCAGAAAATACCAGGCCAATCATGCCGACTGGGATGAGGACGTATCCTAAACTATGTAATATTAGTAAAGGAGGCGCAGTTGTCTTTTCGCCTTATGCAAAGTCCATCACAACGCTGCCTAAGGCTTTTTGGGATGAAATTGTCCGGGATTATAAGAAAAAGGGATATCAATGCCTTACCAATGTAGCGGGAGATGAACTGCCCCTGGACGGTACAGAGGCAATAAGCCCGCGGATTTCAGAATTACAGTCTGTCGTAGAGTATGCAGGTACTTTTATCGGAATCCGGAGTGGACTCTGCGACATACTAAAGTATGCAAGATGTGAAAAAACGGCATTGTATCCGGATTATAATTACTGCGATACGAAATGGAAAGCGATAGATATGTACGCCATAGAGGGATGGAATAATGTTGTTGTAGGAGAAGTATTGCAGGAAGGGGATAGAAAGGAAAATGAATGATGAAATTTGAACTTATGGCATCAATGATGTGTGCAAATTATGGAAATCTGGAAAAGGAAGTGAGGGAATTAGAGGCCGGAGGCATAGATTCTTTTCATATAGATATCATGGACGGGCGTTATGTGCCGAATTTTGCCATGTCTCTTAACGATATGGCGTACATAGCGTCTGCGACGAAAAAACCGTTGGATATACATCTGATGATTGAACATCCAAACAACAATATTGAAATATTTTTGGGGAGGCTGCGAAAAGGAGATACGGTTTACATACATCCGGAAGCAGAGTATCATCCGTCAACAACTTTGCAGAAGATTATTAATGCGGGGATGATTCCGGGAATTGCTATAAATCCTGGAACAAGCATAGAAACAGTATATGAAATGCTGCGCATAGTCAAGAAGGTGCTGGTTATGTCTGTGAATCCGGGAAATGCGGGGCAGATGTATCTCCCATATGTAGGGAAAAAGATTAATAATCTGCTGCCCTTAAAAGAGGAAATGAACTTTAAAGTATACTGGGACGGCGCCTGCAGCGAGGATAAGATACGGAATTTTGCACCGAAGAATGTGGATGGCTTTGTGTTGGGGACGACATTGCTGTTTGGAAAGAGTAAACCATATGGGGAAACTTTGCAGAATATAAGGGAATTAAAATTTGGGTAGAGTAGCTTGTAAAACTACCTCTCTGTGTTATACTAATTAGCATAGACTAATGTTTCAGGAGGAAATAAGATGTATAAGAATATTGAGAAGCAAAAGTGTCTGAAGCTTAAAGATATGGTAGACTACCAGCCAGGCCAGGTAGTCAGCATGACGTTGGTTCAGAATGCCTCCGTCAGCATGACAATTTTTTCTTTTGATAAGGGAGAGGAGATTTCAACCCATGCATCCGGCGGCGACGCTATGGTTACTGTGTTGGAGGGCAAGGGAAGATTTACGGTTGGCGGAGAGGTTTTCATTCTCGAAGAGGGTGAGACATTGATTATGCCCAAGGATGTCCCCCATGCCGTATTTGGAGAAGAACGGTTTAAGATGCAGCTTACGGTTTCATTTTAACGGGTCTGTGAATGTGTTTAAGAGCCAGGAAGTCATGAATCAGTGGACTTCCTGGCTGCTTGTTATAGCATTTTATTCGCTTTTCTTTACTGCCTGCGGATTATCCTCCACAGTAATAATCCCCTTCTTCCAGAGAATACGAGAGGTAATAATTCCAATCGGAAGGGAGCCTATAATAAGGAAGCCTACCATTCCGAACAGTGAGCCGCCGCTGGTAACACGAACAACCAGTGCAAGTACAGAGATGATAATTATAACCGGCAGTACACCCTTTACGCCGCCCTTTACAACCTTGTCCCCTGAGCTTGTGCTGGAGAAAAGGCCAAGAGTCATACATCCGAACAGTGCCGGAATAATGTAGTTAGAGGCAGTTTTTACCTGCGGTATCTCAAAGAAGAAGCTGATTCTTGTGCTTAAAAGCGCTGCGATAGCCAGAATAATAATGGTCATAATGGAGGACACAGCGATTGCCACGGATGCGACAGCATCACCCTCCGGAGTATTCTGGTCCGTATCTGCCAGCTTAATCGCATTTACTGCACAGGGCAGCTTAAGATTCATAATATTTCCTGTGATAAAGCCCAGATATGCAGAGCTTCCCATAATAGGCGTATAGCTGATTGCCTCTGAGATTCCGACAGGAACATAGATGAGCAGAATACTGAAGGTTGCTACGTTGAATACCTCCCCAAAGGATGGAACTGCGTCATAAACGCTCAGGACAACAAAGGGGATGGCAACCATATACACCAAGGCAATTACAGTTCCGATACGTCCCCAACTGTGAGACCATTTCTGGAAGGAATCTAAAGTTTCGCTATTTTTATTTTTACCCATAATAAAACCCCCTTATGAAAATAATTTAACCCAGAGAAGTGATGACACCATACCGCCAATCATGGAAAATGCCATGATAAAATCACCAAGCCATTTAAGCCGCGGCTTTGAAGCCAGGACGCCAAGGGCTACTGCAATGATAAGACCTGTAATCATTACCAAAGCCTGGATTGTGTCGCCGATTAAGAGAACCGGTACATATACGGAGAACAGGCACATCATGAAAACACCGCTTAAGACGTATTTCCATGTGCTGGCATTTTCTGTTTTCTGAACGCTCATACAGAGCTTCTTGCCAAGCGGGATTAATACGAAGAAACCGCTTAACATTCCCACACTCATAAGAATCATAACAACGCCGAACTGCCTGGCGGTTGCCTGCTCTAACATCTGGACGCTGGATTCAAAACCGATTGCAGAGGCAACGCTGCTGGAAATCATAGTCTCATAGGAGAGTGAGCCGATTACGGAAAGTCTCCACCAGGACCATACAGTTCCGAGAACCGGTATCAGAACAAACAAGCCGACTACAATGGAAAGGCTCGGTACGATTGAGAAAAACAGGCTTGATTTGATAACCGTTTTTAATTTTTCTTTGCTGATTCCAAGCTCAAGACAGTGTGCATATGCCTTTTTCAAATAGATAAGAGAGAAGCAGGCGATATAAATGAGTCCAATTACGATTAAAGTAGTCAACAATGGGCTGTTAATAATTTCCTTCATAATTTATCATTCCTTTCGATTTGTGTGTCTGAATTTATCTGTGTTCTTCAAGCCACCGCATGGCGGTATAGGCGTAAACCGCGCTTCCAGGCGCAAGCACCTCCTCGTCGAACCTTACCTTTGGGTGATGCTGCGGAAAGCAGTAGCCTTTATCCGGATGCCCTGCCGCCAGAGCCAGCATAATAGACGGCACCTTTTGGCTTACATATGCAAAGTCCTCAGAGCCGACGGTTTTAGGCGTCTTGCCGCCTGCCATAGCTGTAAGCTGTCCTTGTGAAAATGCTTTCTGGGGGCCTAAGATTTCCTGGAGATAGCGGACTGTACATGCGGAAAGCTCGGCATCGTTTTCAAGAACAGGGCATCCCTTGCCATGAATGACCTTTGCGTCGGCGCGGAAAGCGGCTCCGATATTATTTACAATATCCTCCATCCTTGTTTTTATAAATGTTCGGATATCTTCGTCGTATGTACGTATCGTACCACTCATTTCTACCGTATCAGGGATAACATTTGCCGCAAGTCCGGCGTGGACGGTTCCGATGGTGAGTACGGCTTCGTCTGCCAGAGAGAGCTCTCTTGCGTGGATTTCCTGAAGCGCCGTGATAATATGCGCCGCTACGGTCACAGGGTCAACTCCGGCGTTAGGCATAGAGCCATGGCACCCCTTTCCCTGCACCTTAATTTCAAAATAGTCGGCAGCCGGCGCGCTTACACCTCCGTCACAGGCAACTACGGTTCCTGCCGGAAACGGAAGACCGGCCATAACATGAATCATCAGTGCGGCGTCCACGTCAGGATGATTCAATACGCCTGCATCAATCATGTCTTTTGCGCCTTCAAAGATTTCCTCAGCAGGCTGAAACATTAGCTTTACGGTTCCATTAATCTCATCCTCATGATCCTTCAGAAGCCTGGCAGCGCCAAGCAGCATAGCTGTATGCATATCATGTCCGCATGCATGCATTTTCCCGTTTTCAGACGGAAATTCCACGTCGGCTTCCTCCGGAATGGGAAGTGCGTCCATGTCTCCGCGGATTAAGAATACCTTTCCAGGATTTTTACCGCCTGCGGTTACGGTAAGACCTGCTTTTCCACATTCTCTTGGTTCATAGCCCATTGCGGCCAATTTACCTTTGACATACGCAAGAGTCTCGGATAAATCAAATCCTGTTTCTGCATGTGCGTGAAGATAGCGGCGGTTTTTTACGAAGTCGTTTTCGTATCCTTTGGCTTCTGTTAATAGTTGTTCACTTGTCATCATTATGCCCTCCTTTTTTACATTTAAGGAATATTTAAAGAACAGTTCTTTAAATAGAGTATAAATGGTTTCTATAAATTAGGCAAGTTTATTTGCTTTAAAAAATAAATTTTAGCTAAAATATATAAAAAAAATGTGAAAATTTTATCTATATTCATTTTAGGAATAAA
Source organism: uncultured Dorea sp. (assembly GCA_910584575.1). Lineage (GTDB taxonomy): Bacteria > Bacillota > Clostridia > Lachnospirales > Lachnospiraceae > Sporofaciens. The sequence continues at coordinate 10,799 of CAJUBG010000011.1, read as the reverse complement.
TCTATTGAATTATGGAAGTGAGTAAGTAATAATAGATACCAGGGAGGGGATTTTATGGCTTATCAGATTCTTGTATTAACATCCGACTATCTTTCGCAATATATGGATGATATTTTAAAATCACATTCACAGGAGTTACTCTACCGTGTTGTAGAATACAGGCATTTCTCAGAGGTTGGCGCGCTATATCGGGCTAATGAACAGTGGGCGGACGGTGTGCTGACGACAGGTATCGTTGTGGAAACTGTGTTAAAGCGTGAAGTAAAGGGGGTACGAAAGCCGATCCTGTCTCTTGGGACGGATAATGAAAGTTTTTATAAAGTGCCGCTTTCCCTTCTGATTGAAAATCGCACAATTGATCCGGAACGGATTATTTTTGATGTGTTTGTGTGTATTTCACCCAATGCGTCTGTGTTAGAGCTTGTAGAGAATAAAAGTGTAGACGATATGTTCCCTTATTTTGATAAATGGCTTGCGCAGGCGTCGGTAAATGAGCTTTACCAGGTGGAGGAAAAGTGTGTCGCAAAAATCCGAGAGCTATGGGAAGATGATAAGATTGATATGGTAATCTGCCGTTACAGCAGTATTGTCAAGAAGCTTAAGGAATTAAAGATTCCCTGTGTGTTTGCGGCGGCGACGGATGAATATGCGCACCAGATGGTAGAGCATCTTCTGGCAAAGATTAAACTTGAAAAAATTGCGGCACATCTGCCTGCTGTTGTGTTTGCGGCGCCTGGAAAACAAGGGATGGGGAGTTGGAGTGAATACCAGGAGTTGAACGTCCAAAAAGCGCTTATGGATTTTGCGAAGGACCATGATTTAAAGTTTTTGATACAGAAAAAGAGGGAAGGACTTCTGGTGATTACGGAGAAAAATGTGGTCGCTTATCTCACGGGGAATTTTCAGGAAAGTTTACTTTCCGAATATTTGGAGGAGATTTTGGATTTGGAGATAACGGTCTCCTACGGAATAGGAAACTCGATTGAGGAAGCATTGAAAAATGCGGAGGCTGCCTACAAAGCAGCCGGATTATCGGGAGAAGCCTTTATGGTGGACGAAGAAAAGCGCCTGACAGGGCCTTTGGATAAAAAAAGGACAGTCCTCACGAGTGATATGGTTAATCCGCAGATACAGGCCGCAGCGAAGATGGCGTCATTATCGACCATGGTGATTCACAGGCTGAACAGGCTGTTATGCATGCTTGACAAAAGGGAGATTACAAGCCGTGAACTGGCTGATAATTTCCACATTACCGTTCGGGAGGCAAGCCGGATTTTAAAGAAGCTGGAGACAGCAGGTCTGGCTTCGGTTATGCTTCAGAAGTCCGAGCATATGCGCGGACGGCCAACGAAAATCTATCATATTAACTGGGAGATTTGAAGGTTGTAATTATTTTCTAAAGGATACGAAAAGGATATATTGGAATGATAATGTACCACCATACAGAAATATGTGTCCGGACATTTTCTGCATATGATATACAGACAGGTTGATATGGAGAACGTATATGGAGTTGAGATTATTGATTGTAGAGGATGACCGCCTGATTGCAGAGGCTGCCGCAGACTATTTTACGGGCAAGGGATGGCGTGTGGAGACAACTGAAGATGGGGTACAGGCTTTGGAGATGTTGGAGGTGCAAAGCTTTCATCTGGTTCTGCTGGACGTGATGCTTCCAAATCGGGATGGTTTTGCCGTATGCCGCCAGATTCGTAAAAGTTGTGATGTGCCGATTATTTTTATTACTGCCCGTGTGCTGGAGGAGGACAAGCTGAACGGTTATTCTCTGGGGGCGGATGATTATGTGACAAAGCCATTTTCCCTGCCGGTACTATATGCCAAGGCGATGGCGCTGATAGGGAGGCTTCAAGGGCTTAATGCTTTCATAGAACTGGGCGGTCTTAAGGTGGATACGAAAAGACGCGAGGTCTTTAAGCATGGGGAAATCATTCCTCTGCCGCCGAAAGAATATGAGCTGCTTTTATTTCTGATACAGAATCCAGGGCGGGTTTACAGCCGTGAGCAATTATTGATTCGCTTCTGGGGATATGATTTTGACGGAAATGAAAGGGTGGTGGACAATCATATCAAAAAACTGCGTAAGGCCCTCGGCTTGTGCGGATGTACCATAGATACTGTCCGGAAATTCGGATATCGTTTATCCGTAGTAAATTCGGAGGTGGTACAATGAAAGGAACATTGAGCAGGAAAAAGAAAAGCTTTTGGAAACCGATTGTGGCAGGATTTCTCACAATGTATCTGGTAACGATGGGGCTTGTAACACTGTTGGTTAAGGAGAAATTTGAGGATGATTACATCAAAATGTTCGATCAGGTGGCGACGTCTATATACAGAAAAGCGGCGTATCAGGAGGAGAAAATTGAGAATGATTCTCAGAAAAAAGAATATTATCAGTGCATGGTGAATGAGTATTTCTGGAGTGAGATGAACCCGCAGTTGAACATTTCGGTTGCTGTTTATGACAAAGAACAGAAGCTGTTGGCAAAAAGCTATGATGCAATCGGGGATACTATGTATTCGGAGGATACCTCCCAGGTAAGATATGGGCCTTATGTGCTGGATGATTATCTTACGTTTGAACAGAAGGAGGAGTTAGCCGAATATTATTGGAGGGAGAAGGAGAGCCGGACTGCCGCGGATGATACATTGCCGCGGAAATATGGGATTTTGATACAGACGTCTCCTGACGGTGAGGAGTTATACAATATCTATGTCCAGGAGATGACCTGGGAGGAAGGTCAGGAGGGGAATGAAAAGCAGGGCGGCGAGGTGGTTTGGGAGTGGACCAATTCACAAATCAGTGAAGAAAAGAAGAAAAACGGAGAGCTTCGCGCCCCCGATGTTATATTTCCTTATATGACCTCTTATGAGAGGTGGCACAGATGGACCAGCAGTAAATTCCTGCATGATTTCCCGCAGGAGGGGAGCTTCTCATGGGATAGGCAAATAGAGTATCCGGGGATTTATTCAGATGGAGTATGGGAGTTCAAAGCCGGACATCAACTGAAGGTCGGGGATATAGCCGAGCCATCCGCTTACATATTAATCCGGATGGAGGAGAGAACCTGGGCTGACGCGATTCATTATATGAAGCATCTCTATGTGGCAGGGCTGGCGCTGACGCTTGCGTGTATGTTTCTGGTTATAGATGCGTTTAACCGGATTTATACCCGTCAGATGGCGCTGGAGGAAACCCGACGGGATTTTACCAATGCCATGGCTCATGAGCTTAAGACGCCGCTTGGCATTATCCGGAATTTCGCGGAGAATCTGATTGAGCGCAATATGGAGGAAAAGAGGGAATATTATCTTACTCAGATTATCGGGCAGACGGAGGAGATGGATCATCTGGTAGAGGATATGATGGACATATCGAAGCTGGACTCCGAGGAATTGGCGCTTAAGAAGGAGACGGTATCTTTCGGGGCATTGGTTCGGGAGGAGATGGAGAGGCTTGAGCCGATGATTGACGAGAAGAATATTCAGGTTCAGCACCAGGAGAGGGAGGATTTCCTGGTGGAGGGCGACAGGGAATATCTTGCCAAGGCAGTCTGGAATCTGCTCTCTAATGCGGTGGAATATAATGTGCCAGACGGCAGGATACTTATCAGGACTGAAGCAAAAAGCTGTGTGATTGAGAATACGGGAACGCCCATGGAGGCAAATGAGCTTCTTCATGCCTTTGACTTGTTCTATACCAAAGATAAAAGCAGGGGGAAGAAGGAAAAGCATATGGGCCTTGGACTGTTTCTGGTGAAGAAGATAGCAGAGCTTCACGGATTAGAGGTTACGCTTGAGAATATGGAGGATGGGCTGCGGGCGGTTGTGAAAAAATGAGAATAACCAAAATACAATTTGACTTCTTATATTACTGCGTTGTATACTAGGTTTACTAAGATGAGAGAAAGGAAAACAATGCAAGATGAAGTGCCCGTATTGTAGCCAGTTAGATACCAGAGTGATTGATTCCAGACCTGCGGAGGACGGCAATTCCATTCGCCGCCGCCGTTCCTGCGACGCCTGCGGAAAGCGTTTTACAACTTACGAGAAGGTCGAGACGATTCCGTTGATTATTATTAAGAAGGATAACAACCGCGAGCAGTATGACCGCGGCAAGATTGAGAACGGGATTCTTAGGGCATGTTATAAACGTCCGGTATCGGCGGTAGACATTCAGCGCACGATTGACAGGATAGAGACAAAGGTATTCAGCCTGGAGGCCAAGGAGATTCCAAGCAGCCGTGTGGGAGAGATTGTCATGGAGGAATTGAAGGACTTGGATGAGGTGGCATATGTGAGATTTGCGTCCGTTTATCGGGAATTCAAGGATGTGAATACATTTATGGACGAGCTTAAGAAGATATTGAAATAGCCTTTGGAAGATTTGGAATATATTTGATACAGAAGATATTTGCTAAGATGTTAAATAAGTGGTAGAATAGGGGAAGAAGCAAAGCAGGAACGTTTGCTTCTTCCTTTTTACCTTGTTGGACAAAGAACAGAGAAGTATCCGAAAAACGTTTAGATTGGGTGAGATAGATGAGAACATACAAATTAACCATCGCTTATGATGGCAGCAGATATCAGGGATGGCAGCGTCAGGTCACGACGGATAATACGATTCAGTTTGTGATGGAGTGGAGTATCGGCAAATTAGTAGGCTACCGCGTCCAGGTGGACGGCTCAGGAAGGACGGATGCGGGCGTCCATGCCCGCGGGCAGGTGGTGAGCGTGAAGCTGTCGAAGCTTTACGATACGAATGAGTTTAAAGAGTCTTTGAACCGGTATCTTCCGGAGGATATTCGAGTAGTAAAGGTAGAGCTGGTAAGGAACAGCTTTCATGCACGCAAGAGCGCGAAGGGTAAGAAATACGAGTATTATATTGACTGTCGCGAGAAACCGGATGTATTTTCCAGGAGATACTGTTATCATTATCCGGAGAAGCTTAATATTGACGCAATGCGCGACGCTACCAAATATCTGATTGGGCCTAAGAATTTCATCAGTTTTACCGATGACAAGGACTGTAAGGATTCTATCCGGCGGATTACGAATATCAAGATTGTAAGCAATGGAGAGAAGGTCAGGATTACCTATTATGGTACGGGATTTTTGTATCACATGGTACGGATTCTGACAGGTACTTTATTAGAGATTGGGACAGGCAAGCGGGATGCTTCTAAGCTTCCTGTGGTGATTGCGGCGGAGGACAGAAGCCTTGCAGGATTTCTTGCGCCTGCCAGGGGACTGTTCTTACGGAAAGTCTATTATTGATTGGAGGATTTTATAGATGAAATTCGTATCATGGAATGTAAATGGAATCAGGGCGTGTGTGCAGAAGGGGTTCACGGAGTTCTTTCAGGAGACAGACGCAGATATTTTCTGTATTCAGGAGACGAAGATGCAGGAGGGGCAGCTTGCATTGGAGACGCCAGGGTATCATCAGTATTGGAATTATGCCGAGAGAAAAGGCTATTCAGGAACGGCTATTTTTACGAAGAAAGAGCCTCTGTCCGTTTCCTATGGAATCGGGATAGAAGAACATGATAAAGAGGGGCGCGTCATTACTCTGGAATTTGAAGATTATTATTTTGTCACCGTGTATACGCCTAATTCCCAGAATGAACTTGCCAGGCTTTCGTATCGGATGAAGTGGGAGACGGATTTTCTGGCGTATCTAAAGGGGTTAGAGGAAAAAAAGCCTGTGATTTTCTGTGGGGATTTGAATGTGGCGCATCAGGAGATTGACCTTAAGAATCCCAAGACGAACCGCAAGAATGCAGGTTTTACGGATGAAGAACGGGGGAAGTTTACAGAGCTTCTTGAGGCGGGATTTGTAGATACGTTCCGGTATTTTTATCCGGACGCAGAAGGAATCTATTCCTGGTGGTCTTACCGTTTCAGCGCCAGGGCCAAGAACGCAGGGTGGCGGATTGACTATTTCTGCGTGTCAGAGTGCCTGAAGGATAGGTTGAGGAAAGCGGAGATTCTGACGGAGGTGATGGGATCAGATCATTGTCCGGTGGCGCTTGAGATAGAATAAATGGATGGGGGATTACAAGTACCCCCCATCCACCCCAATCACCTGCCCTGTAAGATATCCCGGCGCATGTGCAACATCCCATACAACCTGCGCAATTTCTCCGGCGGTTCCGTACCGCCCCGCAGGAATCTCCTCCTCCAGCTCAATTCGTTCCATCTCTGACAACTGCTGGTTCATCTGCGTATCAATCACCCCGCAGGCAATGGCATTGACCTGGATGTTGCTTGGCGCGAGCTCTTTGGCAAGCGCCTTCGTAAGTCCATTCACCCCTGCCTTGGAAGCTGAGTAAGCCGCTTCGCAGGAAGCCCCCGAAGTCCCCCACATAGAAGAAATATTAATAATCTTCCCCTGTTTCCTCGAAATCATGGGAGGAATCGCGGCGCGGCAGCAGTAGAATACCGAAGAAAGATTGGTATCCATGATACGCCTCCACGTGTCATTCTCCATATCCATCAAAAGTCCTATATGGGAAATGCCTGCATTGTTGACGAGAACATCCAGACATTCACAGGAACGATAGATTTGCTCAAACATGAAAGCCACGTCTTCTGGATTCCCTACATCCCCCAGAACAATCTCACAGGGAGAATGATATTCCTCATCAATGAAACGCTTCACCTCCTGAAGCTGAGTAGCGGAAGTATGGCAATTCAAAAATAAGTGATATCCGTTTGCTGCAAATTTTAGGGCAATCGCCCGCCCGATTCCACGGGAAGCCCCTGTGACCAGGATTTTTTTTCGTTCCATATTAATACTCCAATTCAGTAAAATGTTTTTAAAATGTTTATAAATTATCTATTAAATCATAATTCTACGCTATCATTATACTTCAGAATTCTTGTCAATTAAAGTATCAAGTGCTATGATTTACATATTATTTTAATAATATGTAAATCTGTATTCAAGGGCACACCGTAATTCTGGCCCTTGGGTATAAGCACACAGAAAGAGGGCCCCACATGCTATCAAAATTCAGCGTAAAAAAACCGTACACAGTAGTAGTAGGCGTAGTGCTCATCATCATTTTGGGAGTAGTTTCTTTCAGCAGTATGACCGTAGATCTTCTGCCGAGTATGAACCTTCCATATGCCATTGTCATGACCACGTACATAGGCGCAAGCCCCGAAGAAGTTGAACAGGTTGTGACAAAACCCGTAGAGCAGACCATGGCGACGGTCAGCAATATTAAGACTGTCCAGTCCATTTCCAATGAAAATGCATCCACAGTGGTCCTGGAATTTGACCAGACGGCAAACATGGATTCAGTTACCATTGAGATGCGGGAAAGCCTTGACCAGATTCAGGGCTTCTGGCCGGACGAGGTGTCCAATCCTATCATTATGAAGCTGAATCCGGATATGATGCCGGTACTGGTCGCTGCAGTCAGCGCAAAAGGCGAGGATGCGGCAAATACCAGCAAGATTATCGAACAGCAGGTCATTCCCGAAGTGGAGAGCGTGGAGGGCGTGGCGTCTGTTACGGTGACGGGAAGCATTGAAGAAACGGTAGAGATTACAGTTAATGAACAGAGAGTCACAGAATTAAACGACGAGATTAAGGCAGAATTGGAGAAGAAGGTAAACGACGCCAAAAGTGCTCTGGATGAGGCGAAAGCCCAGGTGGCAAGCGGAAAGGCGGCACTGGAATCAGGGAAGGCGCAAGCCTCCTTAGGGTTATCTGAGGCTGAGTCACAGATTTCCATGAAAAGCGAGGAAATCAAACAGGCACAGTTAGAGATTACGGAGAAGATGGCGGAGTTAAATGTTGCCGAGACGCAGCTTCAACAGAACCTTGCCTTGCTTCAGGCCGGTAAAGCGGAGGCCCAGGCGAAGCTTACAGAGCTTGACTCTGCGAAGGCGCAGTATGACGAGATTAAAGGAACTCTTGAATTGCCGGATATCGGTCTTACGGAGGAACAGAAGGCAGAGCTTGAGGCGAAGCTTACAGAGCTTGAGGCAGTCGTAGGAGACGGCGTCTATGAGACGGCGCGGGAGGCGTTGGTGGGCACCCTCCAGCAGTTAGAGCAGCAGGAGGCAGGGCTTATGGAGGGCAGAAATCAGTTGACTGCCGGAAAAAGCCAGCTTGAGGCTATGCAGCAGCAGATTAATCAGGGGGCTATGACTCTTGCCCAGGCGAGAGGCGAGCTTGCCTCTGCCCAGCTTGAGGCAGCGGTGGGAATTGGAGAAGGAACGGCGCAGCTTGCGGCGGGAGAATCTGCTTTGCAGATGCAGGAGGCTCAGATGGAATCCGCAATGGAGGAGGCGTCTGCCGGTGCGGATATGAGCAGCCTGCTGACTGCGGACATGGTTAAGACCATCTTGACTGCGGAGAATTTCAGTATGCCGGCAGGCTATGTCAAAGAGGAAGGAATTGATTTCCTGATCCGTGTCGGTGAGAAATTCAGGAACATCGGAGAGCTTAAGGACCTGGTGCTGGTTGACATGGAAGGAATTGACCCTGTGAAGCTGTCGGATGTGGCGAGCGTGGAGATAGCTAGCAATGCAGACGAGACGTATGCGAAGATTAACGGCAATGCCGGAGTCATGCTGATGATTCAGAAGCAGACCGGATACTCGACAGGCGATGTGAGTGATCGGGTGTTAGAGCGCCTCAAGCAAGTAAAGAAGGATAACTCGGATATTGATACGGTTGTCCTGATGGACCAGGGAGTTTATATCGACTTGATTGTGAATTCTGTGTTGGATAACCTGGTATATGGCGCAATCCTGGCGATCATTATTCTTCTGGTATTTTTGAAAAGCATCCGTCCGACATTCGTAATTGCCTGCTCTATCCCGATCAGTATCATGACGGCATTGGTTGCAATGTACTTCTCAGGAGTTACGCTGAATATCATCTCTCTGTCAGGGCTTGCCCTTGGCGTAGGTATGCTGGTGGATAACTCCATCGTCGTGATAGAAAATATTTACCGGATGAGAAACGAAGAAGGCGCTTCTGCAAAAATGGCGGCTATCGAAGGGGCGCGGCAGGTTGGAGGGGCAATCGCGGCGTCAACGCTGACGACGGTATGCGTGTTCCTTCCAATCGTATTTACATCAGGAGTCACAAGGCAGCTCTTTGTGGATATGGGGCTGACGATTGCATATTCCCTGCTTGCCAGCCTCCTGGTTGCCCTGACGCTGGTTCCGATGATGTCCGCAGGTCTGCTTAAGAAAACAGAAGACAAGGAGTCAAGATTTTTTATCAGGGTGCGCTCTATTTACGGGAATATGCTCAGAGGCGCATTGAAGTATAAAATCCTGGTTATTCTGGGTGCGCTTTTCTTGTTCGTGGGAAGCATCGCTCTGGAATTGACGAGGGGAACCCAGTTCATGCCGGATATGGAGAGTACCCAGATTAGTATGGATTTGGAAACGGAAAAGGGAACCAGCCTTGAGGAAACTGCGAAGATTGCTGATGAAGTGATGGAACGCGTGGGAGGAATCAAAGACATCGAGGATGTGGGAGGTCTGGTGGCGTCCGCTTCCATGATGGGAGGAGGCCAGTCGGAGAGCAACAGCATTTCCTTTTATGCCACAACGAAGGAGAATCCTTCCATGTCCAATGAGCAGCTTAAGAAGGAAATCGAAAAGGTTACGAAGGATCTTGACGGCGAGCTGACGGTCAATATGTCTAACATGGATATGAGCGCCCTTGGAAGCGCGGGAATCAATATTCAGATTAAGGGAAAGGATTTAGACCGGCTTCAGAAGATTGCAAAGGATGTCAAGAAAATCGTGGAGGATACCAAGGGGACGCAGAATGTATCGGACGGGACCGAGGACAACAAGGAAGAACTCAGGGTTATTGTGGATAAGGCGAAGGCAACGCAGCATAGCCTTACGGTGGCGCAGGTATATCAGGACCTTGCCGGAAAGCTTTCTGAGGCAAAGACGGCAACAACCCTGTCAACGGATACCAATGAGTACGATGTCTATGTGCTGGATGATGCAAATGAAAGTATGACGCGCGAGGATGTAAAGAACCTTACGGTGACGGCGCAGAAGCAGGATGGAACCAAGGAGGAGGTCAGGCTTTCGGATATTGCGACGTTTGAGGATGCGTCCGGCCTGAAGGCAATCAGCCGCAAGGACCAGAGCCGCTATATGTCTGTGACGGCGGAGATTAAAGACGGGGATAATATCGGCCTGGTAAGCAGCAGGGTGAAGAAAGCCCTGGGAGGTTACAGTGCGCCGGAGGGTTATGAGATTAAGATGACAGGCGAGGACGAGACGATTATGGAGGCGATGATTGAACTGTTCAAGATGCTTGCCCTTGCGCTGGTGTTCATGTATCTTATCATGGTGGCACAGTTCCAGTCCATGCGCTCGCCCTTTATCGTTATGTTTACCGTGCCCCTTGCATTTACCGGAGGACTTCTGGCGCTCTATATCGCCCAGATGCCGGTGAGTGTCATTGCCATGATTGGATTTGTAATGCTTTCGGGTATTATTGTAAATAACGGAATTGTCTTTATTGACTATGCTAATCAGCTAATTGAAAATGGAATGGAACAGCAGGATGCTCTGGTTGAGGCCGGAATGACCAGGCTTCGTCCGATTATCATGACGGCTCTTACGACAATCCTTGGTTTATCGACGCTTGCAGTCGGAGTCGGCATGGGGGCGGACATGGTTCAGCCTATGGCAGTCGTAACAATCGGTGGATTGATATACGGAACTGTATTGACTTTGTTCGTCGTTCCCTGTATATTTAACTTATTCCATAAAAAAGA